>JAFGDY010000192.1 GCA_016931895.1 Anaerolineae bacterium | reverse complement strand
TTTGGCCACGGTAAACCGCAAATCGTTAAAATCGCGGGGCTGGCCCAGCCATTCCAGGGTATCAAAAGTGGCGTAACCATAAGCAAAATTCTGGAAGGTGTACATTAAGGCATATGTATCATGGGCCGTGCCCCCCAGCCGAACTTTTCGCTCTTTGCCTTCGGGGTCTTTGATGATCAGCTCATCGCCTATTTCAGCATTTATTAACCTCATTGCCGAACGCTCAATCAAAATTTCTTGTTCGTCAGGCGGCCATTTGCCCTCTTGGGGCCAGACCTTATCAACCTCTATATTGTCAAAATCGTCAATGGCGTTTAACTGTAAAACCGTCCATTTATTTTCACCCGTTTTCAGGCGAACGTAAATACCCCGCCGCGCCTCGGCAGCGCCTACTTCAGGCATCTTTTTGACGGCTTCAACCACGTCGGCGTCAAACGAGTCAAAAGTAAGGATAAAGGCGCTGGTTGGATTGGTGGCTAAATAGGCCTCATTCAACTGCTCTGATAAAACAATTTGCGAGGTAGATATCACGCCCACGGCAAAAACCCCCACCGCAATTGAAAAAACCACCACTATCGTGCGGATCCGATTTAACCATAAATCGCGCAAAACCTTGCGCCAGCGAGGTTTAAGCATGGGGCGTCTCCATTGTGGCCATGTCGCTGCCCAGGGCCTGCCACTCAGAGGCCGAAACTTTGCCGTTCACAATCCGGCCGTCGGCCAGCAAAACGGTGCGGGTGGCTCGTTTGGCCAGATCAACATCATGCGTCACCATCAAAATTGTTTTGCCTTCATCCACCAAGCTCGCAAACAGTTTAAAGATGGCCTCGGAGGTGGCCGAGTCCAGGTTGCCGGTTGGTTCGTCGGCGGCGATAATGGGCGGGTTGTTGGCCAGGGCGCGGGCAATAGCCACTCGCTGCTGTTCGCCGCCGGAAATAGCCGATGGTAGTTTATAGGCGTGTTGAGCCAGGCCGACTTGCTCCAGCAAATGCATGGCCCGTTCTTCCCGCTCACGCATGCGATACACGTTGCAGAAGTCCATAGGCAGCATCACGTTTTCGATGACCGTTAGCGTGGGCAGCAATTGGAAGAATTGAAAGACCACGCCCACGTTGAGACCCCGCCACACCGCCACCTGCCCTTCATTGAGAACATGCACGGCTGTATCGCCCACCAAAACGTGGCCGGTGGTGGGCCGGTCAATGCCCGTGATCATATTGATCAGGGTTGACTTGCCGCTGCCCGATTTACCCATCACGGCCACAAACTCGCCCGGATCAACTTTCAGATCAACCTCTTTGAGAGCCGTAAAGATTCCCGCGGCCACCGCGTAATTTTTGGTCACTTGCTGTAATTCGATGAGATGCTCGTTGCCGTTTTGGTAGCGCCCATTTGAGTGTTTGTTTTTTTGGTTATTTCGTTTGAGCCAATTGAACATGGCCTCCTCCCTTGGATGGATAATTATTAGATAATACTAAATAAATTTTTAGTTTAGACTAAATTTTAGATTATTATAGCCGTTTTTCTGATGGTTGTCAATAGCGCAGCCTTTATTATAGCCCTGATTTTACGCACTCGGTACTCAGACAATCCCTTCGATCCAAGCCGGGTTAGTGGTGTACCGTACAACTGACATAGCCGGACGACCGTAACTGGCTGCTTTTTTTATCATCAGCCTTTATGCCTTGAGTACTCATGGCAACCTCCAAACTCTTACAATCTAATGGTTTCTAAATGGGAGACATGAAGCAGTCAGTGCCGTGGAAGGGAAAGACGATGGCGGGTAGCATTTTACTCATACTTTGATACTCACGCTAAACGCCGTATTTTCCGGCACTCTCCCTTTCAAATAGGATTACAGATAGAGCGTTTCCAGGTAGGGGCAGGTGGTCAACGCCTGGTTAAAATCTTCATGGCCCCTAAAGCCAACGTTATCACACACAAACAGGCCGCCGGAGCGGAGCAGGCGCTCGCTGCACTCCAACGCCACAAAGTGGGCGCAGTCAACAAAAATAAGGTCAAACGGCTGGTTTAGTTTTTTCACCACGTCTGCGGCGTCGCCGGGTTGGATGGTGACTTTTTCTTGCACTTCAGCCTGGGCCATATTCTGGCGAGCCAAAGATAAGACGCTGCTGTCCCATTCGATGGTGGTCAGCATGCCCCCTGCCGGCAATCCTTTGGCCAGCCATATTGCCGAGTAGCCGGTGGCCGTGCCAAATTCCAGCACAGTTTGGGCCTGGCCAAAGCGAACCAGAAAGTTGAGCAAGCGTCCAAACCAGGGGCCAATACTGTGGATCCCGTATTCGCGATACTGCTGCTCCATCTGGTGAAAGATAGACTCCCGCTTAAAATCAAACTGGGCCATAAAGGGCCAAAAATCGCTGTAGGGATTGCTGAAGAAAGTTTTTTGGGCATCGGTCAAGCTCATATTATTTCATCTCCTGGGATAAAAAAAATGACCCCTTCCTGCCTCCGCTCCGAGTTTCTTTTTTAACTTTGCGTGGGCTTTGTCTCGTTCTGGTAAATAACGTATGAATAAACAATGGTGTAGAGCGACACGCCAATAATGGGCAACAGGATGAACCAGATAGCGTAGTTTGGCCAGAACGCGCCCAAAAAGGTAATCACGCCGGCCAGTTTGAACAACTTACCGCCAAGCCGGTGAGTTTTGGCCCACACCTCATCACTACTCAACGTCCAGGGGGTGCGGATACCGATAAACCAGTTTCGTTTTGAATTTTCACAGAGGATACCTGCGTAGAAGAACAACAACCCAACGGCTATTGGCATTACGATATTGGGGCTGATCTGGATACCGAGATTCCACAAAATAACCTGCACCTGAATGACAATCATGAACACAAAAAACAAAATAACGAATCCATCATAATATTTTCTGAAGGTTTGAATGTTGGCCCGCAAAGGGTCAATCCGGGGGATAGCGATGAACAGTAAAGCCAACCCAACCAAGAGCAAGGGCAGAAAAAACAAACCCCAGAATTTAGACATATAACCGTCCACCTGGCCCTGGGCGTTCCAATGCGAGGCAACCAGGGCCGGCATCTGCGGATACACCACGGCGCTCAAGATAAAGGCCAGCGCCGTAATAACTAAAATAGCTACTTCACTTTTTCTTATCTTCATCTGATTCCTCCATTTAATCAATTGACTGTTTTGATAGCCTCCACAAAACGTCCAGCCACAAGTCTGGCCCCGCGGCTGTTCAAATGGACCCCATCCAAAGTTAATTGCAATCCCCGGCTGGCCGCCTGGCGATCCACCTGCGCTCCACTTCTCAACAGCACTGCATCCAGAATCACCCTGATGGCGCCAGTAAGCTGGTATGGTGAAATGTGATGGTTGTCGAGCGCGGCTATGAAGTCGGCGCGTAGATTGATGTAGCCAACATGCTCATCATGAGCAGAGATACTCTGAATCGCCTCGGCCAGGGCGGCCAGATTTTGATTCCACCCATTAGAAGCATCTTCGCCAATAAATAATGGCGACACGGTAAACACACGCCCCGCCTGGGGTGCCAGCAAATCTAAAGTCTTTTGATAATAAACTACAAATTCGGCCACATCTTTGGCCCATGGTTGTATAATGGACCCCGAAATTTGGACACTCAAAAACGGAATTAATGTCCTATAATAAAAGGATGAAAAAACGATATAACGCTACCTT
>JAFGDY010000191.1 GCA_016931895.1 Anaerolineae bacterium | reverse complement strand
ATCCAGGCAGTTCAATTGCCTTCAGGAGACCTGCTTGTGGCTGCCGAAAATAATGGCCAGGATTACCAAACCAAAGATGAAATCATTGCCCGGCACTTTGCCCATCTGAAAGGGCAAATAATAAACCCGTACACAGCCGAAAAGAAATACGGGATTCATCGTAATAATTTCATTAGATGGGCACGGGCCGGATATATAAAAATTATCCACGAGGAAGAGCGTCTGCTTGAATTGAACGCAGCCGATGTGGCTTACTGCGCTTATGTCTACGAAAAGAAAAAATTAGAAAACGAGGGTAGGATTGCTGGCGCCAAAATCTTTGATGAAGACGGCAACCCTTGTCAGGTGAAATATCCCGATCTGGCCGCGCAGCGCCGAAAATGATTCTGTAATTTTCCCAACCTTAAAGTTTTATCTTTTTAAGTGGCTTTTCGCCACTTTTTTTTCCCCCATTCCTTTTTGTTATCTTTAATACACCCAATCAGGCCGGCTGCCCGAGCCAACCACCTCCTGCGTTTCGCCCGTTTCCACATTCAATATAAAAATTTTGGTGGCCAATGCCTCGGCCAGCGAATAGGTGTGAAAAAGCAAATAATTGCCATCGGGCGACCAGACGGGCGTGCCATAAATCATTTCCGACTCCTCGGTTAGCGCGCGGCCCTCGCTGCCGTCGGGCCGCATCAGCCATAGCCAACTGCCGGTGGTAGCGCCGCCCGGGGTCAGACCGCGCCGCACTACCACCAGCCATTGCCCATCCGGCGACCAGGCCGCGGCGCTATCCATCACGGGTTTATCGCCCGGTTTTGACGCCTCACTTAAGTCGGTCATGGTTTCAGTTTCCAGATCATATCGGAAGAGATGGATGAGCGAACGTTGGCCCGCATCCCACACATTTGTCACCAGCAACCCCTCACCCCGGGGACTCCAAACCACGGGCGCGCCGGTTTGGGTATTGAGGGAATTACGGCGACCGTCGGCCAGGTGATAAAGCTCCATCTTGCCGCTGCCGGGATAAACGTAGCTCAACCACAAACCATCCGGCGACCAGCGAGGATTGAAGCCCGGCCACCGGCTATCTTGAAAAATGGGGCCGGTCTCGCCGGTCTCCATTTCAAACCACCACAAAGACGGCAAACCGGCGGTGGCGTCCTGGGAAGTAGGATTAATCCGTTCGTAAACCAGCCGCCCCCCATCCGGCGACCAAACCGCGCCGCCGCACGCGGCATCTGGACAGGTCAAAAGTTCCCGTGGGGCGTTGCCATCAACATTGACCAGCCCCAAATCGCTGCCGCCATCATCGCGCATAGCGGTGTAGACCACCCTTGCGCCATCGGGCGACAGGGCATATCCCTGCACCCCCAGGGGGTTTGGGGTAAGCTGCCGGGGAGAGGTGCCGCCGGCCAAATCAAGGCGGAAGATTTGGCTTTTTCCCTGTTCATCGCCGTCCATATAAAGAATACCGGCCCGGTCAATAACAAAAGGTGGGGGCGGGGGGATGGCCAATGGCTCCGTTTGAGCGGCATTGGGCGGTAGACCGGCTGTTTGGGTAAACTCCGACCCTGTCGTAAAGACGCCGATATTTCTAAACGCGGCAATGGTCAAAACCAGCCCCAGGGCCAACACAATGACGGCGCTGGCCACAGGCATCAACGGCGCCCAGCGATTGAAGGCATCCATTTTGTCGAAGAGGCGGCGGCTGTGGACCATGGCCAGGCCAATAAAAATCAGCACCACCGCCAGGCCCAGGCTAAAGGCCACAATCAAGGATAATCCCAACATTATACGGTTAAGGGCAATGGCCACCAGCAGGATAGCAATAGCATCCGGGCAGGGCACCAGCCCGCCGCTAACGCCCAGCGCCACCAAAGAGCGCCAGGATACATCTCCGGCAAGAGGGGCATGGTGATGATGGTGGTCGGGCGAATGGTCGTGATGATGGTGATGATGGTGGCCGGGCGAATGGTCGTGATGATGATGATGGTGATGATGATGACCATCATGGGGATGATCATGATGATGACCGTCATTGTGATGACCGTCATCCCCTACCGTTGCTTTGCGCCAGATGCGCCACCGTTGGTAGAGCAGCGATGCGCCCAGGCCCACAATCAACAAGCCTGAAATGATTTCCAGGATAAAAGAAAGATGGGTAGGCAAAATATATTGCGAGGCGGCCAGGGTAATCAAGCCCAGCACAAACACCGAGCCGGTATGGGTCAACGTAACAATGGTCCCCAGGCTAATGGCGTGCAGGGTGGTGCCGCGCGACCCGATGAGATAGGCCGCCACCACCGTTTTGCCGTGCCCCGGCGTGAGCGAATGTAACGCTCCCAACACTACGGCAATGCCCAACGCCAGCAGGTAAAAGGGGGCGGACAGTTCGGGGGCGCGGACCAGGTCGGTTAGCACGGCAATGGGGCGATTGGCTTCTGCCGAAGCTGCGACTGTTTGGCCCATGGCGCTTTGCAGCACGGCCCGGCTGGCCAGCGCCGGCAGCGACGGCGTGCCGCTATCCCAATAGGTTTGCCACTCCTCGTCAGCGGCCACCGGAGTAGTCTCGCTGCTCTCCGGCAGCAAAAAATCAACTTCAAGCCGACCATTATCCTGAGTGGGTTTTTGAAATAAAACCCCTTCCAGACCATGCAGATAAAACCAATTAACGCTGATGGCTTCCTGATATTGATTGTTCAAGGTGAGTTGATGCTCGCCGGCCAAATTTGCCGGCCAATCCGCCGCCAGGTGAATCAGGATTGTTTCATCACCCGTTTGCATAGCGTTAAAGTCGGTGGGCCACTCAATCCCTTCCAAACGCCAGGCCAGGGCAGAGTCGTCAAACGCTACCGAAAAGCCAGGCAAAATGATTTCCGCCCAGGCTTGCGCTTCGGCAGAGCTGACAGCCTGGTCGCGGTTCCGGTCAACGTCGGTGTAAACCAGCGGCACCAGCAGCGGCCCCAGAAAAACAGACCAGGTCAACCGCAGCCCGGCGGGAGTCAGGTGGATGGTGTGGGTTTGAAAATACATATCGGCAGGATGGGCCTGGGCCGGCCGGCCGGTGAGGATCAGGCAGCTTATCATCAACATGAAGACGGTAAGATAACGCAACAATTTATTCCACCAAAACCAGTTCAATTTCAAACAATTTGGGCCACAATTTTCCGGTCACAAACAGCCGGTCGTTTTCGGCATCGTAGGCAATGCCGTTGAGTACGTCAACCGGCTGGCTAAGGTCTGCGGCGGTCAACAAACCGTCTAATTGAATCCAGCCCAGCACCCGGCCCGTTTCCGGATTAATGCGGGCAATACGGTTGATTTGCCAAACGTTGGCGTAAACCTCGCCGTTGATATATTCCAGTTCATTCAGCCTGACTACCGGCCCGTGACCGTCGTACACTTCCACCCGGCCAATTTCGGCCAGGGTGGTGGGGTCCCAAAAATAGAGGGTGGCAGTGCCGTCGCTCATCATCAGGCGCTGGCCGTCGTGGGTAATGCCCCAACCTTCGGTGGGGTAAAAGAAGGTTTTTAACAGGGTAAAATCTTCTTGATCGTAAACAAAACCCATCCAGCTCTGCCAGGTCAACTGAATGATCTGGCCATCAAAAATAACAATGCCCTCGCCAAAAAGTTCAGCCGGCACGGCAATGCGCTGCAACACTGCCCCGGTTTCCAACTCAACCTTACGCAACGTTGATTGGCCGTAACGGCCGGTGCCTTCGTACAAAAAACCATCCACGTAAACCAAACCCTGGGTAAAGGCGTCCGGGTCGTGAGGGTAGGTGTTGATGATCTTATAAGTATAAAGCGCCGTTTGGCCAGGTTCGGCAGAATTTGGGGCCGGGGCGGGGGTAGGCGTACTTACCGGCGAGAGCGGGGGTGTAACCATAAACGTGGGTAGGGTAGTGGGCGAGGGCGGGGCAGGCGTAACCGTTGGTGTTAGAGTGGGTGAAGGCTGCAATGCAATCAAACCAGGCGTTGGCGGAACAGAAGTCGCCTGTTGCCCCTCCTTGAGAAGAAATACCAAGATGGCCAGAACAATACCCCCCAGGACAATCTTGAGAGATAGAGAAATGGTCGGCCGGATAGAGTGTTTAGACTTTATGCGCATCTTATTTTGCCCCACCCCAGGTTTTTCCTTTTTTTTGGGTAGGGTACACGAAACGAGGCTAACAGACAAGTTTGTGCCCGCCTGCCAAAACAGGCAGCGATTCTCGGTTTGGCGGAAAGCGGCCCTCAATCCCGCCCCACCGGGGGGCCGGTTCTCCCCCCGGTGGGGGGAGTTAGAGGGGGGCCGCCAACAATCTACTCATGAAATTTGAGTGGGACGAAGACAAACGGCGTACCAATCTCCACAAGCATGGTCTGGATTTTAATGATGATGCCTTTGTCGTGGAAGACCCACACGATGATTATGACGAAACACGTTACATTCTCTTGGGAATGTTGGCGCAGAGCATCATAGTCATTTCTTTTACTGTCCGCAAGGATGAGATTATTCGTATCATCTCAATGCGAAAAGCATCAAAACGAGAACAAGAGAGTATAATGGACCCCGAAATTTGGACACTCAAAAACGGAATTAATGTCCTATAATAAAAGGATGAAAAAACGATATAACGCTACCTT
>JAFGDY010000190.1 GCA_016931895.1 Anaerolineae bacterium | reverse complement strand
TTAATGCAATGGTTCGCACCCGACAAGCCTGGTCGCCGGCTTGATGTGCGTCGTTTTTGATAAAATTAAATCACAGTTGCTCTGAGGCCGTAGGCCGAAGAATCTCCATGCGTCCCTGCTTTGCTTCGTTTTTGGTATATTGCATAGAGATTCTTCGCTCGTTCCTCGCTCAGAATGACATGACCTGAATGGTTACTAATTTTGATAACATATAAGGACAAAAAGCTCTGAACAATCTAACCGCTATTCGTCTGTTTTTATTGGATATGGACGGCACTTTTTACCTGGGCGACACACTGTTGCCGGGGGCGCTGGAATTTATTGACACCTGTCGGGCCAGGGGACTTGATTATCTGTTTTTAACCAATAACTCATCCAAACACCGCGGCCAATACGCCGAAAAATTGCGGCGGCTGGGCCTGGAGATTGGCGAGGAAAAAATATTCACCTCTGGCGAAGCCACGGCCATTTATCTTAACAAAATTAAGCCGGGGGCCAACATCTACCTGGTGGGCACGCCCGCCCTGGCCGACGAGTTCCGGAGCCGCGGTTTTAACCTGGTTGAAGATGAACCGGATTACGCCGTGCTTGGTTTTGACACCACCCTCACTTACGCCAAGCTGTGGCGGCTGTGCGACCTGGCGCGCGCCGGTAAACCCTACCTGGCCACCCATCCCGATTTCAACTGTCCCCTTGAAAACGGCTTTATGCCCGATATTGGGGCTATGATCGCCTTTGTGGAAGCTTCCACCGGCCGCCGGCCTGATGTGGTAGTAGGCAAACCCAACCGGCCCATTATTGAGGCGGTGGTTGAAAAAACCGGCGTTCCCATTCAACAAATTTGCATGGTGGGCGACCGGCTCTACACCGATATTGCCCTGGGCGCAACCGGCATTACCACAGTGCTGGTTTTAAGCGGCGAGGCTACGCTTGAAGACCTGCCCACGGCCCCCCACCAACCCGATTTTGTGATGCAGGATTTGGCAGAGTTGGGGGCAGCGTTGGCGGTAGGCTAAAAGGTGGGATAATGTAGCCAGGCAGCAGAGTAGCAAATTTTACATCCGCCCAAATTCACGGGCTAATTGCGCCGCGCTAAGGTGAATCATGGTGGGCCGGCCATGCGGGCAGGTGCGGGGGGCGCTGGTGGCTTCCAGTTGGCGCACTAATTCACGCATCTCCTCGTGGGTCAATACCTGGCCGCCTTTAATGGACGCCCGCTTGCACACGGTAATGGCCACTTTCTCGTGGGTTTCGCGGGCCAGGGGAATGGCACCATCGGCCATCTCGGCCAGGATATCCACCAGGGCCAAAGCCGGGTCGGCCTGGCCCAACATTTCGGGCACGGCCCGGATACGGTAGGTTGCGCCGCCAAAAGGCTCAAGCTCAAAACCAACTTCGGCCAGGGCCGGCGTTTCGGCTGCCACAATGGCCGCGTGCCCCGGCGACAACTCCACCAACATCGGTTCTAACAATTGCTGGCCGGCTGCGGCAGCCTGGGCTTTTTGGGCTATGAGTTTCTCGTATAAAATCCGTTCGTGGGCGGCATGCTGGTCAATCAAGTATAAGCCATCTGGCCCCTCCGCCACAATATACATTTGTTGCACCTGCCCCACCACTCGCATCACGGGCATTTTGGCCGGCGTGGTTGGTAATAAATCCAGGGCCGGGACGGTTTCATCGGCAAACGGCGCGGTCCGCTGCGCCTCAAATCCAAAATGGTCAAAGGCCGGGGCGCCGGGGCGCCGATCAAACGAGGCTTGCCATCGGGCCGAATCACTGGCGTGGCCGCCAAAATCGTCCCAAAAAGTAGACGCGGACGTACCATAAGTGGGGATAGGCGCAGCGCCCAATACGGCCTCGCGGGCTGCTTTTTGCACCACCTTAAAAATAAGGCGGGGGTCTCTAAATTTAACCTCCGCTTTGGTGGGATGGACGTTGACATCCACTTCGGCCGGGTCCACCTGGATATTCAGCACGGTCAGCGGATAACGGCGTACGGGCAAAAAGGTGTGATACGCCTGAATAACGGCCTGGCTCAACGAGCGGTCTTGAATCCAGCGTTTGTTGACAAAAAAGATAAGCTGATCGCGGGTACCCCGGTGAAGCGACGGCGCTCCCACGTAGCCGGTCACTTTGATTTCCGCGCCGGCATCTTGGCCTTCCACCACAATCATCTGGCGGGCTGTTTCCAGGCTGAATACAGCGACCAGGGCGTCAAACAACTCGCCGCCGTTGGTTTGAAACGTGGTGCGCTTATCGCTTTGCAGGGTAAAACGAAGGTGGGGGTAGGCCAGGGCGTAGTGCGACACAATGCGGTGGATGTGACCGGTTTCGGTGGCGTCGGCCTTAAGAAACTTGAGGCGGGCCGGCACATTGTAAAACAGGTTTTCCACGGTCACAATGGTGCCGGCCGGCGCGCCCGCCGCGCCCAGGGCAAGTTCCTCCCCCCCGGCCAATCTGATGCGAGTGGCCGTCTCCTGCCCGGCGGGTCGAGAGACCAGGGTCAATTGCGATACCGCCGCCAGTGAAGCCAGAGCCTCACCCCGAAAGCCCAGGGTGGTGATATGGCTCAAGTCGTCAATGGACAACAGTTTACTGGTAGCATGCCGGGCAAAGGCCAGCGGCACTTCAGCCGCCGGGATGCCGCTGCCGTCGTCCATTACTCGAACCAACCGCTTGCCGCCCTGTTGGATTTCAACGTGGACAGACCTGGCTCCGGCGTCAATGGCGTTTTCCACCAATTCCTTGACCACGGAAGCCGGGCGCTCGACAACCTCTCCGGCGGCAATTTTAGCCGCCACTTCCGGCGGCAATACCCGAATACCCACAACCTGTTCTCCTGAAGTAAATTACACGTTTTAGGCCAGCCCTATTGTACCACACCCAACGACAGGATGACAATAGAGGGTAAAGTCATATCCCAATTTTGGGTGATGCGATAAGGACAACCGGCTGGTCGCTCCGCCATACCCAAATTTAGGACAGGCCCATAAAGCTTGACAGTATCTTGTCCCCCCGGTATCATGGGGTAGAATTAGAGACCCTCTTCCGGGCGAATCGTCATTCAGGCACATCCCAAAACCATTAGAGCATCAATTTCACCTCATCGGGTCAAAGAAGGATAAGAACCTTGCAACTCACCTGGCTTGGCGCGGCTGGCTTTAAAATAGATACGAATGAAGGGGCGGTTATTTTGATTGACCCCTTTCTTTCCCGTCCGGCAGGCGCCACGCCACGCTCATCCATTCACCTCACCGATTTGTCCCCGGTGGACGAGATTCTGCTGACCCATGGCCGTTTTGAACATACAATGGATACCCCGGCCCTGGTGGCTCAAACCGGGGCCATTGTGCATGCTCCGGGATCGGTCTGCGGGCGGTTGACAGAGGCCGGCGTTCCGGCCAATAACCTGGAATGTATCACCCTGCAAAGAATTAAACGGGTGGGCACTTTGGGCTGGCAGGCATGGCCCGGCCGGATGAGCCAGGCTGACTCCTGGCCATCTTTGCCTGCGTTCAAGGGCGATCAAGCTGTTCTGGCCCAAATCAACCACCTGGAACGCCAATGGCCGGCGGGCGAAACAGTAATTTATTTTTTTCAAGTTAATCATCTGTCCCTTATTCATTTTGGCAGCGCCGGTTGGGTTGAAGCAGCAATCAAAGACCTGCGCCCCGACATCGCTTTGTTGCCGGTGGAAGGTATCCCCGACAAAAAAAGCGACGTGGTTCGTTTAATCTCATTACTTAAGCCCAGGGTGGTCATTCCCCATCATTGGGATAATTACTACCCCCCTCTCACCAAAACAGTTGACCTCGGCCAGCTTGAAACCATTTTGCGCACGCTACTTGCCCCTATTAAAGTTTACCAACCAACCCTTGGCCGGCGCTTTAGCCTGGCCCGTTTGCTCTCAAATTATGAGCGTTGAGTAAACGTGTCCCAAAATGTAGCCGCCTGACCGACCAGATAGCTTATTGACAATCTTGTTCATTTATGCAATAATATTGGTGTTAAAAGATGCGCTTGCATCTCCATAAATCGCCATCCTAACTCAAGGAGGTGATGCTAATGAAAGATCACAGTAGCAAAAGTAGCGCCGTAGCATCACCTCCCCTGTGTGGGTAAATGCTACGGCGCGGCAAGGGGTCACACCCAGGTGTGGCCCTTTGTTTTTGCAAAGGAGTTCTCATCAACTGCGTTCACCACCAAGGCTGAAGATTCGGAGGGACAGAATATTACTCTGTCCTTCCAAAGGTTATTTACAGGAAGGATAATTATGGGCGTACAATCGTTGTCGGAACCAAATTACAAAGCTGAACTGGTGGGCGTATTCGGCCACCCGGTGGCCGAAAATCCAACAATGGTGATGCAAGAGGCCGCTTTTCAGGAGTTGGGCCTCAACTGGCGCTACTTGACCATTGAGGTTTATCCCCATGACCTGGCCGACGCGATGAAGGGATTACGAGCCTTTAACATGCGGGGCGTCAACCTGACCATTCCCCACAAAGTGGCAGTGCTGGAATACCTGGACGAAGTGGCTGCAGACGCCCAAGTGATGGGCGCGGTCAATACGGTGCGCCGGGAGGGCGACAGACTGATTGGCGAAAACACGGACGGCAAAGGTTTTTTGCGCGCGTTGCGTGAAGACGCCCAGGTAGACCCGGCCGGCAAACGCATGGTGGTGTTGGGCGCGGGCGGCGCGGCCCGGGCCGTAACGGTAGAGCTGGCCCTGGCCGGGGCGGCCCACATCACCGTGGTCAATCGTTCGTTTGAACGGGGCCAGGCGCTGGTAGACCTGCTCAACCAAAAAACGCCGGTTGCGGCGGAGTTTGTGGCCTGGGATGACCCTTATCCCCTCCCCGCCCAAACCGAGGTGCTGGTCAACGCCACTTCCATTGGCCTTTTTCCCCAGGTCAATGCCAAACCCGATCTTGACTATGCCACCCTTACCGCCGCAATGACCGTGTGCGACGTAATCCCCAATCCCCCGCACACCCCTTTTCTCAAAGAAGCCGAGGCGCGCGGGGCAAAAATATTGGATGGCCTGGGCATGCTGGTGTACCAGGGCGCGATCGGGTTCAAGATGTGGACCGGCCTGGACGCGCCGGTGGCGGTGATGCACCAGGCCCTGGCCGGCGTATTTGGCCCATAAAACATTTTTCCCTCTATTCTGACAAGCGGGCGGTCCCGCCTCAATGGTGGCCGCAATCCGTTCAACGCCACACCCGCAACCGGCCCAGGCGGCGGAGCGCCGCTGATCTTTTGACGGCCACAATCACCTGCCTCATTTTGACAAATATAGTCAGTAATGATAAATTACGCTCTGTGATTATCAATAATTGATTATTGATAATAAAGATCACGTTGAAGGTAAAAAATGGGTGTTTCGCCAGCCCGTCCTACCCCGTTACCCGGCATATCGGGGGTAATGAAGGCTTCTTTGGCCCAACAGGTAGAGTTACACCTGCGCAAAGAAATTATCCTTGGCCAGTT
>JAFGDY010000189.1 GCA_016931895.1 Anaerolineae bacterium | reverse complement strand
CCGCCACTCAACACTTGCAGAATAATGGCCGGATCAACCCCGGCTTTGGCGCCCAGCACAAAGGCTTCGGCCATGCCCACAAAATTCAGGGCCACCTGAATCTGGTTGCAGGCTTTTACGGTTTGCCCAGCGCCATTAGGCCCGCAGAGCGTGACGGTGCGGCCCATCACTTGCAGAATGGGTAATACTTCGTTAAACAAATCTTCGTCTCCCCCAACCATAATGGACAGCGTAGCATTTTGCGCGCCTACCTGGCCGCCGCTGACCGGCGCGTCTAAACAGCGCACGCCTTTTTGCCCCAGCGTTTTGGCCACCTTAATGGCTACGTGGGGGGCAATGGTGCTCATATCAATGTAAATTTGTCCCGCTCTGGCCGCCTGGATGAGACCGTTTTGGCCCAGGGCTACCTCTTCCACATCGGGGGAGTCGGGCACCATTGAAATGATGAGATCGGTTTGAGCCGCAACATCTTGGCAAGACCCACCTTTTTGAGCGCCGGCGGCTACAGCCCGGTCAACGGCGGCGGAAACAACGTCGTAAGCTACCAACTCGTAGCCGGCGTTTATCAAGTGGCCGGCCATATACTGGCCCATAATGCCGATGCCGATAAAGCCAATTTTGGGTTTCATGGGGATGTGTCCTTTCTCTTTCAGGTTAGAGTTTCAACAATGCTGGTGCGGATACCTTCGGCCTGGAGGCCATGTTTTTCCAGTAATTCGTCGGCGGTGCCGGATTCGCCAAAGGTGTCTCGTACCCCCAGCCGCCGCAGTGGTACTTGGGCCGACTCGGCGATGATTTCGCTGATAGTGCTGCCCAACCCACCGATAATGTTGTGTTCTTCTACCGTGAAAACGTAGCGCATGCCGTCAAGCTGGCCCAGCACCGCCTCCCGGTTTAGCGGTTTGATGGTAGCCACGTTGACCACCCGCGCCTGAATATTTTGATTGTTTAACAGTTCCGCCGCGGCCAGAGCCTTAGCCGTCACGTGGCCGGTGGCAAAAATAACAATATCGCTGCCGTCGCGCAAACGGGTGGGTTGGCCGATTTTGAACTGGTAGTCCGGCCCAAACAGACGGGGCGTAGGGTAGCGCCCCAGGCGCAGATAGACCGGCCCTTTTATGTCGGCGCTGGCCAGAGTGGCCTGACGTGTTTCCACGTCGTCGGCCGGCACAATGACCGTCATATTGGGCAAACCGCGCATTAGCGATATGTCTTCTAAAGATTGGTGGGTTGCGCCATCCGGCCCCTGGGTCAACCCCGCCGACGAGCCGATCAATTTAACGGGCAGGGCCGGATAGGCTACCTGGGTGCGGATTTGATCGTAGCAGCGTCCGGTGAGAAAAATAGCAAAGGAGTTACAGTAGGGGATCAAGCCGCCGGCCGCCAACCCGGCGGCGGTACTGACTAAATCTTGCTCGGCAATGCCCAGGTCAAAAAAGCGGTCAGGAAAAGACTCGCCATACACAATAGAACGGGTTGATTTATACAAGTCGGCATCCAAAACAACCAAATCATGGCGGCGTTGGCCCAATTCAAGCAGGGCATCCCCATAGACCATGCGGGTTTCAAATAGTTCACTCATTGTAGCGCCTCCCGTTTGGTTTGCAAATTGGCTTCCAGTTCGGCAATGGCTTGCCGGCTTTGTTCCGGCGTAATTGGCGCATTGTGAAAACCGGGTTTGTTTTCGATAAATGAAACGCCTTTGCCTTTTACGGTATGGGCAATGATGGCGCACGGACTATCAGGGCTGGCGGTAGCCCAATCAAGAGCGACGCATATCTGCGCCAGGTTATGCCCGTCAATCTCGCGGACTTGCCAGCCAAAACTGGCCCAGCGTTGCGACAAGGGTTCCAGCAACTTGCCGCAACTACTCTCATCCATTGCTTTGAGGCCGTTTTGGTCAATGATGGCAGTGACATTGGTCAGACAATGTTTGGGCGTGGTCATCGCGGCTTCCCACACTTGGCCTTCATGAAGCTCGCCATCGCCAATCAAGCAGAACACCTGGTAATTATAATTTTGCAGACGCGCAGCCAGAGCCATTCCGTTGGCAAAAGATAATCCCTGCCCCAACGAGCCGGTGCAGCCTTCGACGCCGGGCGTGCAGTGCATTACGGGATGTCCTTGCAGACGACTACCTAATTGTTTTAACGTGGCTAACTCTTCAAGGGGAAAAACCTTCAGCATGGCCAGGGCCGCATACTGGGCGGGCACGGAATGACCTTTGCTCATGATAAAGCGATCCCGTTCCGGCCAATCCGGTTTTTGGGGATTGTACTTCATTTTGTAAAAATAAAGGGCGCACACCAAATCGGTAGCCGAAAGCGAGCCGCCAAAGTGGTGCGCTTTGTTTGACCCCATCATCTTGACGATATGCAGGCGCATTTCGGCGGCCCGACATTCTAGCCGAGCAAGGTCGGTTTGGCTTATCGCTTTTTCACTCATTGGCATTTGTCCTCCTAAAAAAGGGATTGGGTAGAAAATTTAATTCAGGTTAAATTGCGGTCCAACCGCCATCAACAACCAGCGTGTGGCCGGTGACCATATTGGCCGCCGGGCTGGCCAGGTAGACCACCGCGCCCACAATGTCTTCGGGTTCGGCAATGCGGCCCAGGGGAATGCGGCTGATAACTTCGTCGCGGATGCCTTTATCTTCAAGTAACTTTTGCACAAAGGGCGTATTAACAAACGTGGGCGCAATGGCGTTAACAGTGATATTGTGTTTGGCCCATTCAATGGCCAGCGCCCGGGTCATATTGATCACGCCGCCTTTGGCCGAGCAGTAGACGCTCCGTTCATAATAACCAACCAGCCCCACTTGCGAGGCCTGATTGATGATTTTGCCGCCCCGGCCCCGTTTGATCATGTGTTTGGCCGCCGCCTGGGCGCAGAAAAAAACTCCTTTGAGATCGGTGTCAACAATCCGGTCCCAATCTTGTTCGGCAACGTCTGTGGCCCATTTGCGGATATTGATGCCGGCGTTGTTGACCATAATATCAATGTGGCCCCAGGTATCCACCACCCGGTCAACCATAGCTTGGATGGATTCGACGCCTGTCACATCCAGGGGCAAGGCCAGGGCCTTTCTGCCCGCTGCGTGGATAGAGGCCGCCGTTTCTTCGGCGTTGGCTTGCCGGTCGGGCAGGTCGGCCACTACAACATCGGCCCCGGCATGGGCCAGGCCCACGGCAAACGCCCGGCCCATGCCGCTGCCGGCGCCGGTAACAACGGCTACTTTGTCGTCAAGACGAAAAGTTGGCAGATTCATTAGTTAGGCTCCTTGTTTAAGAGAATTTTGGCTGGGTTCCAGTTTGGACCAAATCAGCATAATGTGTTTTTCTATGGCCTCGGCGGCCAATTCCGGCCGGTGATGGCGCAGTGTTTCTATAATGGGGAGATGATTATTGGCTACTTCAACCAGGTCCGGAAAGGCGGTGGGATGCGTTTTTACCACAAAGCGTTGGAGTTGAGCATAAAGCGGCAGCCAGACCCGCAGGAGGGTGGCGCTGCCGGACCACAGGCAGATTCGCCGGTGAAACTCCATATCGTAATCTACCAGGGTGGCAATATCATTTGTTTTCCCGGCTTG
>JAFGDY010000188.1 GCA_016931895.1 Anaerolineae bacterium | reverse complement strand
CTGACCAAGCTCATCATCGACAGCGAAACCGAACGGGTGCTGGGCGTCGGCATTGCCGGGCCGGGCGCGGGCGAGTTGATTGCCGAAGGCGTGCTGGCCATTGAAATGGCCGCGCTGGCCTCGGATGTCAAATTCAGCATCCACGCCCACCCCACCCTGTCGGAAACGGTGATGGAGGCGGCTGAAGTGTTTTTTGGGCGGAGTACGCATGTCTATCGCCCTAAACGAAAACGTTAAGTCCAAACCGGAGCAGCCATGAAACTCTACAACGCCCTCACCCAAAACATTGAAACGTTTACCCCCCTTCGCCAGGCGGTCACCATTTACGTGTGCGGCATCACGCCCTACGACACCACGCACCTGGGGCACGCCTTTACCTACGCCGCTTTTGACATCCTGATCCGTTACCTGGAACAGCAGGGCTACCCCGTGCGCTACGCCCAAAATGTCACCGACATTGACGACGACATTCTGCGTAAAAGCCAGGAAGTGGGCGAAGCGTGGGACAGCCTGGGCAATCGTTGGACCGCTCACTTTATTGAGGATATGAAAAACCTGAACGTGCGCCCGCCGGATTATTTCCCTCGCGCCACCGACGTGATTGGCGATATTATTGCCACCGTGCAAAAACTATTGGCCGCGGGTGTGGCTTACGAGTCCGGCGGCAATGTTTATTTTTACATAAATTCCTGGCCGCAGTACGGCCAACTGAGTCGCCTTGACTGTGACGAAATGCTGCCCATTGCCAACGAGCGCGGCAACAAGCCGGATGATCCCCACAAACGCGATCCCATGGACTTTGTGTTATGGCAAGCCCAGGCTCCGGACGAACCGGCCTGGGAGAGTCCCTGGGGGCTGGGCCGTCCCGGCTGGCATATTGAGTGTTCTACTATGTCCACCCGTTTTCTGGGCGACACCATTGATATTCACGGCGGCGGCGGCGACCTGATTTTTCCGCACCACGAAAGCGAAATTGCTCAAGCCGAACCGCTCATCGCTGATCCGGCAAAAACGCCCTTCACTCGTTTCTGGCTGCACACGGCGATGGTGCATCACGATGGCGAGAAGATGAGCAAGTCGCTGGGCAACCTGGTGATGGTACGCGATCTGCTGCGAACTTGGTCGTCTGATGCGCTGCGACTCTATATGGGTAATCATCACTACCGGGAGATTTGGAGTCACAACGAGACCGAGCTAAAACAGGCAGCGGCCCTGGCCCAAAAGTTGCGGGCGGCCGTAGCCGTTTCTGGCGGCCAGGGCGAGACCCTAAACCCAATCGCCGCCCAAACAACTTTTGATGAGGCGATGGCCAATGACCTGAACACGTCTGCCGCCCTGTCCGCCTTAGAAAATTTAGCCGACAAAATCCTGGCGGCTAACAGTCAAAACGTAACTGCCGCCCAACAAGCCTTGCGCCAGATGAGCCACATCTTTGGCCTCCGCTTGGATGCAACCGAACCCGAACCGCGAGTAACAACCGGCTGGAATGAACATCTTAAGCGTTTTCGATAAATTCACCGCTTGCCAAATTCAGGCTTTTACCAACAAGGCCCTAAGATTTTCTAAAACCCTTGGGGCTTTTGGGGTTATCCCCCTGCTGGCCATGCTTATTCTGACTGCCTGCCGGTCTGCCTCCCCTGCGCCTGTTGCGGCCCCACCCGCTGAGTCATTGCCTTCTGCTCAACTCGATCCCTCCATCCCCGCCGCAATCTTGCCCCGGCCTTCTGTCTCGCCATCCCCTTCCGTTGCCTCACCATCGCCTCCAGACGGCGTAGTCACGTTGGGCCTGGTGGGCCGGCCGCAGAGCCTCAACCCCCTTCTTGAAAACAATCCGGCTCTCCGCGAATTATCTCCCCTATTGTTTGAGACCTTGCTTCAGGTTGACCCGCAAACGGCTGAATTACAGCCCGGCCTGGCCCAAAGTTGGGAATACACCAACCAGGGGCAGCGAGTTGTGTTTCACCTGCCGGCCGGGCTCAAGTGGAGCAACGGCCATTCGCTCACCGCCGCCGATCTGGTCGCCGGCCTGGAAGCCACCCAACATCCCGCGCTGCTGGCCTTCAGCCACCTGAACGCCCCTGATGATGAAACCTTGGCCCTGACCTTTATTGACCTTGACTGCGCCGCCGTGACCGCCCTGGCCCAACTGCCCCTTTTGCCGCCCGCGGAAATTACCGCCACCATTCCCACCGGCAGCGGGCCTTTTATTGTAGCTGACCGGTCGGAGAACAGGCGCACGCTCACCCTGGCGGCGAATCCACATTATCATGGTTCCCGTCCCGGTTTGGATAAATTGGCCATTCGTTTCTTACAGGCAGATGAGATTCCCGTCGCCCTATCCGAAGGCCAATTTGATCTGCTCGGCCCAATTCAGCCTGTCCTCGCCAATCCGCCGTTAGACATTGATCCTTCCCAATTCACCATTCACCATTACCCTGCCCCGCAGGTGGTCTATATTGCCCTTAACTTTGCCCCGCACAACGGCGACCCCCTTGCGCCCGAAATCCGCCAGGCCCTGTTGCTGGCCCTGGATAGAGAGGCAATTTTAAGGGAATCGCTGGGCGACAACGGCCAACTGCTGGCCGCTTCCCTGTTGCCCGGTCACTGGGCGGCTAATGAGGCGCTGCCCCCGCCTCCCTACGACCTGGCGGCGGCCCGCGCTCTATTAACCGAAGCCGGTTTGCGCGACAACGATGGCGACGGCTGGCTCGACCGGCGCGGCCAACGGCTGGAGTTGTCAATCCGGTTGAACGGCAAAAACCCGTTGCATCAAAACCTGGGTTGGCTGGTTAGCAGCTATTATCGAGATTTGGGCCTGTTTGCCCGCGCCGAAAGCGTCCCTTTTGATAGCATCGTGGATGATCTGTTCACCCACGATTTTGACCTGGCTTTGTTCAGTTGGCCCATCCTACCCGATCCCGACCAGCGACTCTACTGGTATTCTACGGAAAACACCGAAGGTATCGGCCTTAATTTTACCTCTTACCATAATCCCGAACTGGACGGATTGATAGACGCTGGCCGGGCTGTGCCTGGTTGCCGGCCGCAAGATCGGGCCGGTATTTACGCCGACATTCAACAGATTTTAGCCCGGGATCGCCCGGTTGACTTTTTGCTGGCGCCGAGGAAACAGGTTCTGGTAGGCAGTCGTTTGCATGGGGTCCGGTCCGGCCCCTTTGCGCCGTTTACCTGGAATGTAACCGATTGGTGGTTGGAGTGAAGCGTCAGTTAGAGGGGGAATTTGGACCCCGTAGCTGGGCCTGTCCCGATTTTTAGCCCAAAAGGTAGAGCAGGACATTGTCCTGTCCCTCTCGCCAAAATTTTGGAAGGCGCCCCCCGTGGCTCCTTGCGCTTGCCCAAAATTGTAGACCGCCTATAATACGCCAAATTCATCATTTCTGATCACGCAAAGTCGCCAATACGCGATGACGGAAACGTTTGTTGCGTTTTTTGTTTTTTGGCGGCTTTGCGTTATTTTTGGAACCAACAGCTTTGCAGACAGTCGGGAGATAAAGATGAACTATTCCAAAACACTCGCCGCCCCGGCTAATTTCTGGCGCGCTCGCCAAACCCTGCTGGCCGAAATCATTTTCATCGTGGTTGTCTTTTTTTGGGGCATTACGTTTGTTTTTAGCAAAGGGGCTTTGCAGGTGGTGGGGCCTTTTGCCTACAACACCTTACGGATGGTCTTGGGCACGGCGACCCTGGCCTTATTTGTGGGGCGCGAGTGGCGCCAGGTGAACCGGGCTTATCTCTGGCCCGTGGTGATAACCGGCGTCATCCTTTTTTTGTCTTACGCCACCCAGGCTTACGGCATCCAGTTCACCACGGCCAGCAAAGCTGGTTTTTTAACCGGCACCAACTTGGTGTACGTTCCCATTTTTTCGGCGCTGCTGCTGCGCCGGGTGCCCAGTTGGACCGCCATCGCCGGGGTGGTGCTGGCCTTTGGCGGATTGTACCTGCTTTCGTTTGAAGGGCCATTAGGGAACCCGGCCCCGGCCCCCGGAGATTTTTGGGTAGCCTTGAGCGGCATTGGCTGGGCGCTTTACGTGATCGCCTTGGCTCATTACTCGCCCCGGCTGAACGTGATGATTTATGCCACGCTGCACGTAGGCATGGCGGCTTTGTGCAGCGGCATTGGCTGGCTGTTTTCTGCGGAGCCGTTAACGTTGCCCCTCGCTTCGGCGGCGCTGTGGTTGGGCGTCCTCAGCACCGGCGTGATTGTTATTGGGCTGGGCACCAGTGTGGAAACCTGGATCACCCGCCTGGTCTCGCCCACCCGCGTGGCCTTGATTGTTGCCCTGGAACCGGTTTCTGCCGCCCTGGCCGGCTGGTGGATTGGGGAAACCATCACCCTGCGTATCATTATTGGCGGCGCATTGATCATTATCGGCATGCTGGTGGCCGAGATGAGGTATCTCCTCAAAGGGGGGCAACGTTAATGACTGAAATCCAAACCCAACGCCTTAAACTTATCCCCTTAACTCTGCCTCAGTTACGCCTTCTTCCCATTCATTTCCGGCAACTCGAGCAAGATTTGGGTTATGCCATTGCTTCAGACAATGTCAATGATACGGTTTGTCGCGCTATTGACATCAAAATATCAAAAATGACTCATGCTGACGAGCGAGATCATCATTGGTATACCTACTGGCTGATTGTGATTACCGCTCAAGCCTGCGGCGCAGGTTTGGCCGGATTCAAGGGGTATCCCAACAAGCAAGGAGAGGTCGAGATTGGCTATGGCATTGTATCCGCTTTCCGCAACAAAGGCTACATTACCGAGGCGGTACAGGCCTTAATTGCCTGGGCATTTCAATATCCTTGCTGCGCAGTGGTTAAGGCCGAAACCGTGGAGCCAAATCCTCCTTCGCACCGGGTTTTGGAAAAAGTGGGGATGCATGTTTACAAAGAAACAGACAAAGCTTGGTGGTGGAGAGTAGAAAAACATAAAGCGTGAAACATAAATTTTTCGCTTCACGCTTTACGATTTAGTATTATTGAGGAGCGTTACTTTATTATACTCTTTTAGAAAAGTTGGCTTTGGTATACTGCCCGCTCATCGTAATCTCAAAACTTTGGTCCAAAAATTCCATCTTGTAAACACCGGGTTCCATGGCGTAAATCTCAAAACCGCCCTGGCCGTATTCCGGCTTGCTGCCGCTGATCACGCGCTCTACCGCGCCGCCGGGCCGGGTAATGGTAATCTGTTCGTTGGCCAGGCCAATATTGCCCACTAATAGGGCCAGGCCGGGGCCTCGTTCAATTTTAACCTGCCATTTTTCCTCAACCGGCGGAAGGGCGATCTCAATTTCAGGCTCTGGCTCGGTTTCAAACGTTGTTTCAAACGTTGTCTCTGGCGGGGGAGCCGGGCTTACTTCCTCGCCGTGGGGAATTTCAAAATCGGCCACAGGCCCGGCCAGGTTGTCAATTTCCGCATCGGCGTCTCGATCAAGTTCGGCGGCCGGCTCAATGCCGGTTGTGGCTATCACTTCGGGTTCAATGTCGGGGATCTCAAAATCAGGAACAGGCGGGATGGAAGTTACGGTGGCCGGCCGGGGGTCAATCTCGATGGGCCGGGCCGGCGGGAAAGAGGTGCCGGTTAGCGGTCGGTCAAGGCTTATCTCTTCCTGGAACGCCTCAATACGCTCCATAATTGGCCCCAGGTGTTCAAAAGTATCCCATCGTTTTAAGCCGGACGCGCCGGTCACAAACAAACAAGCGCCCATTACGTAATCGTCTTTCATTAACTCGCTGTTGTACCACAACAGGCTTTGCCAATAATCGTCAACGGGAATGGGCGTGGGCGCAACGCCGCCGGGAATGTCGGGGGGCACGGTCAAATCTTTGGCCCAGGGGCCGATATCCTCGCCCCACCATACCCCCTGGGTCATGCCACATTCGGTAATGATGCAGACGTGTTGATTGCCGTATCTCTGGCGGATACCCTCGTTCATGATCCGCCGGTAGCGCAGGCAGCGCCACATGCCATCGTTGCCGCGCCCTTCACCCACGCCGGGCACCAGATTCTCCGGTTCATCAGGCCCTTCCAGCCCAACCCGGTGCAGCCGATCCATCGTCGGCCAGTCATACTCATGGAAACCCAAATATTTGTAAACTTCCAGCGTGCCGGGATAAAGCCTGAGCCACTGTTCTCCCCGCCCGTTACCCTGACCAAAATTAAAAGCGATTGGTTCAAAACCCTCGCGCCGCATCTTTTCGCCAAAAGCCACTTGATATTCGTCAAAGAGTTTATGGGTGTCATCGGGAGCGTTTTCCGGGAAGACCTCGTTCAACGATTCCCAGGCGTGAAAAATCGGCCGGCCGTTAAAGTGGTTGATGGTTCTATTGACTTCTTCCCGCAAAATTCTTTCGGCCATCTCGACGCCTTTTTGTGTGGCATGCTGCGGATGGCCGCCGCTGAGTTGGCCGTAGTCTTGGGGGTCAACAAACAAACGGCCAATCAGAAAAATATCTGGGATTTCTTTTCGAAACTCTTTCATCACCTCAACGCTGAAATCGAGTGTTTTTACCACTTTGGGCCTTACCCGAAGCACAGCCTCAAACGCATCTTGCCGCGGGCCGGTAATGTGAAAACCAAATTTGTGATTATAAAACGAGTCAAACTGATGATACTTTTGATTGTACATTCTTCCGCTCCCTTATTTCGTGTTACGTAAGCTCTTTGGCCTGTTTTAAGTATATCTTAACATTGTGAGTAATGATAACACGAGGCAGGGGACGAGTCAACGAAGACACAGTATCACAGGTTGTTGTCAAGGGGATTTAAAAAGATTTTGCCCAGAGGTTGGTGGGAACGCCCAACCTCTGGGCAGAAAGAAGGAAGGAGATGCGCGAGGAGTTACTCGCGATTTATCGCTTACAGTATACAACGAATGTTCTTTTTTGACATCGGCCAACAGGCGATTCTTTATGGTAAGGGCCATGAGCCGCATGGCCTACGCAATTTGACCTATCCGGCCCTCTCCGGTCACTTTTGCCCCTTGCTCATATTTGGGCTATGATTCCATCGGTAGGGTTGGGGAATTGTTCCTACTCAGCCCCATGTCATTTCGAGGCCGTAGGCCGAGAAATCTCCTTTTTCAAGGAACGGTTTCAAGGAGATTTCTCGCTGCGCTCGAAATGACATGCTTGAGCAGTTACGGGGAATCTTAAGTTGTGGAGTTGTACGTGAATTCAAAACATATAAACTTGCCGGCCTGGGTTGTGGCCAATGCCTGGCGAGAGATTTTTGCCCGTGTTTTTGCCCAGGTAGAGACAAAGGTCAACGTTTCTCCCGACTGGTTGGTCAACCCGGCCACAAACCGCCGGCTTAAATTGGACCTGCTTTATCCAGAAATTGGGGTGGCGGTGCGCCTGGAAGGATTGTCGGGCAAGCGTCGCCAGCGCCTCAGCCTGGAAGAGGAAGAGCAAGAGAAAATTCGCCTTCAAGCCCGGGCCGAGGTGTGCCGAACGCGCGGTATTGAACTGATTGTGGTCAATGTTGGCCACGACCCCCAGGCCGTTTTTGGAACCATTGACCTGGCCTTGAGCCGGGCCAAACAACGGGCCGCTAAAGCGGAAGTATCTCGCCAGATCGGCCGGGTCCGCGCAGAAGCAGCCAATCTTTCTCGCCGGATCAAGAGCGAACGCGATTTAAACCTCTACGCCGAGTTGTGGCAGGACCGCTTGTATCAAGTGCCGGAGCCAGGCCAAACGGCTGCGCTTGCCAATGTTGCCAAGGTCTCTTTTGTGGAGGGGATGGAGGTGGAACACACGATTTTTGGGCCAGGGGTGGTGTTGGCTGTTACGCCCAGCGGCGATGATACCCTGTTATCGGTTGATTTTGTTACGGCCGGCCCAAAAACGCTGGCAGTCAGCCTGGTTGGCGATAAGTTGACTCCGCGATAGAATTTTCAGTTTGGGGGATGCGTCTTAAAAATTTGGCAGTTAGGACAGAATATTGTCTCGATCCTACGGCCTAAAAATCGGCGCAAACCCTGAGTTGGAATCATTATTGACACCCCTGTCGGTCAGCATTATAATGCTGGCAAGGTATCCCCTTAAAATTATGATTTAGTTCCGATGTTGGGGCTTTCGGATTTAGCTGTTATTGGCGCCAAACCGCCCCCTGCAATCCACCCAGGGGGCTTTTTTGCAAGATTTATTCATTAGGGACCAAACAATGTGGCAAGTTTACCATACCCCTCATACGCTTGAGGAAGCCTTAAAGCTTTTAGCCAAACATCAGGCCGAGGCGCGTCTCGTCGCCGGCGGCACCGATTTGCTCATTGAGCTGGAGCGCGGCCTGCGGTCGTCCAAAGTGGTTATTGATATTTCCCGTATTCCCAGCCTGGATGTTATCACCCAAGATGAGCAAAAACTCATCCACCTGGGACCGCTGGTCACTCATAACCAGGTGGTCGGTTCAGAGGTTTGTTTTAGCCGGGCTTTTCCGTTAGTGAAAGCATGCTGGCAGGTGGGAGCGCCGCAAATTCGTAATCGCGGCACCATTGCCGGAAATCTGGTAACAGCCTCTCCGGCCAATGATACCATTACCCCGCTCTGGGCGCTGGGCGCAAAAGTAACTCTCCAGAGCGTGCGCGGCAGCCGTACCCTAACCTTTGTCGAATTTTTCCAGGGAGTGCGCCAAACGGCCCTTGAGCCGGATGAAATGATGGTGGATATTGTTTTTCCGGCTATGGAAAATTACCAGATTGGCACCTTTCTCAAGTTGGGTTTGCGCCAGGCTCAGGCTATCTCGGTGGTGAACGTGGCTGTAGTGCTTACGATGCTGGCCGACACAATCACCCAGGCGCGGGTAACGCTGGGCAGTGTAGCCCCAACCATTATTCGCGCCGGGGATGCCGAACGTTTTTTGACCGGCAAAGTGCTGACCCGCGAAGTGATCACTCGCGCCGGGGCGTTGGCGGCTCAAACCATTACCCCCATTAGCGATATCCGCGGCTCGGCGGAGTACCGGCGTTATATGACCGAGGTGCTGACCCGCCGCGCCCTTGAGGAATTGTGCGAGGGCACCGAGCAGGATGCAATGCCGCCCAAACCCGTAATGTTATGGGGCAAAACCTATGGCTATTTTCCAACCCTGCATGGCGATAAAACGGTAACGCACACTGAAACAGGCGATGAGCCGATTGTGACCACCATCAACGGGGAGATGCACACTATCCATGGTGCCGCCGACAAAACCTTACTGCGTATGCTCCGCGAAGATGTGGGCTTGATTGGCACTAAGGAAGGCTGCGCCGAGGGCGAGTGCGGCGCTTGCACCGTTTTCCTGGACGGTATCGCGGTGATGAGTTGCCTGGTGCCCGCGCCTCGCGCTCACGGCAGCAAAATTATCACCATTGAGGGCCTGACCGACGGTGACAAACTTCATCCGGTGCAGCAAGCCTTTATTGATGAAGGCGCGGTGCAATGCGGCTATTGTACCCCCGGTTTTATTATGAGTGGCGTTTCGCTTTTGGACGAACGAGACCGTCCCACCCGCGACGAGTTGAAGCAGGCCATCACCGGCAATTTGTGTCGCTGTACGGGTTATTACAAAATTTTGAAAGCATTGGAAAAGGCCGGTGGGCATTAATCTTAACAGGTAGATGACTTATGACTGACAAATACATCGGCAAATCTGTCAAACGGGTTGACGCCCTGGGCAAAGTGACCGGTCAAACCCTGTACCCGGGGGACCGCAACTATGAAGACGAACTGTGGCTGAAAGTCCTGTTTGCCCGGCGGCCCCACGCCCGGGTGGTCAGCATTGACTCCAGCCAGGCCGAAGCCCTGCCCGGCGTAATGGGGGTGCTCACGGCTAAAGATGTTCCGGTCAATCAATATGGCCTGCAAATCCCGGATCAGCCGGTTTTATGCGGCCCTGGCTCCAACAAAAAGGGCGGCGACATTGTTCGTTTTGTGGGCGACCAGGTGGCTCTGGTCATTGCCGAAAGCGAAAAAATTGCGGCGCAGGCCAGAGATTTGATCAAAGTGGGGTATGAAGATTTACCCATTGTTGACAATCCCCAGGAGGCTATGTCCGGGCGCGCTCCCCAACTTCACCCCAACGTGCTCAACAACATTGCCGATTATAAATCCATTCGTAAGGGCAATCCCAAATCGGTGTGGTCTCAATGCAACGTGGTGGTTGAAGATGTTTATCACACGCCGTTTCAGGAGCATGCCTATTTGCAGCCGGAAGCAGGCTCGGCCTATATTGACGATGACGGCGTGATCACGGTGTACTGCGCCGGGCAGTGGACCTGGGAAGACCAGCAGCAAATTGCTCACGCTTTGGATCTGCCGCCGGAGCGAATTCGGGTGGTTTACGACGCCATCGGCGGCGCTTTTGGCGGGCGCGAGGACATGAGCGTGCAGATTATCTTGGCCCTGGCCGTGCTGCGGATGCACGAGAAAAACGGCAACAAACGGCCCATCAAAACTATCTGGAGCCGGGAAGAGTCCATTATTGGCCACTGCAAACGCCACCCCATGACTATCAAGGCCAAATGGGGTGCCAAAGCGGACGGCAAACTGCTGGCGGCGGAGATAGAGATTATCAGCGACGCCGGTGCCTATATGTACACCAGTAACAAGGTGTTGGGCAATGCCGTGGTCACCTCCACCGGCCCCTACGAAATCCCCCACGTTAAAGTAGACGCCTACGCGGTGTACACCAACAACCCGGTAGGCGGAGCGTTTCGGGGTTTTGGCGGCCCGCAGGCTCATTTTGCCGCCGAGATGCAAATGAACAAACTGGCCGAAAAAGCAGGGCGAGACCCGGTGGAGTTGCGGCTGAAGAATGTTCTGGATGGCGACAAACTGCTGGCCGTAGGCACCACCATTCCCGGCGGCGTGAGCCTGGACAGAGTCATCCGCGAGACGGCCTGGAAATCGAACTGGCACTATCGCGGACCGCGCGGCGAAAATAATCCCGACTACCCGGAATCTTTGCCTCGTTTAGCCAAGGGGCAGGGCTTTGCCGCCGGATTTAAAAATATTGGCTTTAGTTTTGGCTATCAAGAAAATAGCTGGGCCGAAGTAGAATTACAGGGTGACACCGACATTGAAGTAGCCATTGTGCGCCTGGCCGGGGCCGATGTAGGGCAGGGCCATCATACCGTAATGGTCCAGATTGCCGCTGAAACCCTGGACATCGAGCCGGAAAAAATCAAGTTGGAGGTATCCGATACCGCCTTCACCCAAAGCTCCGGCAGCGCCAGCGCTTCCCGGCTCACCTTTATGGCCGGCAATGCCGTTAAAGAAGCGGCCGAGTTTGCCCTGCGCAAATGGCGTTCTGAAGAACGCCCGGCGGTGGCCGAAGCCACCTGGCTGGCGCCCAAAACCACGCCCCTTGACCCCAAAACCGGCTACAGTGTCCCCAACTTTGCCTATGGCTATGCGGCCCAAATGGCCGAAGTGACCGTTGATACCGAAACCGGCTTTATTACGGTCAACCGCGTGGTCTGCGCCGACGACGTGGGCAAAGCCATTAACCCGGACCAAATCGCCGGCCAGATTGAAGGAGCCATTGTGCAGGCCCATGGTTATGCCGTGTTAGAGGATTTCCGGGTTGAAAGAGGCGAGATCCAGACCCCCCATTTGAGCACTTACCTCATTCCAGGGGTGTATGATATTCCCAAGCGGGTCGACTCGATTATTATTGAAGAGGCGCATCCCAATGGCCCCTATGGCGCGCGCGGTATGGCCGAGATACCCTATCTGCCTTATGCCGCCGTAATTGCTGCCGCCGTGTTCGACGCCATTGGCATCTGGTTCAACGAATTCCCCCTGACCCCCGAACGGGTGCTGCGTGGATTGGGTAAAGTGAGAAGCAGAATTTAGCGAATAGCAAATAACAGATAACCACAACCGTCTACAGCCCGTAATTTGTAATTTGCAATTTGAGATTGAACAATGCCTTATTGGAAAAACTATCATACCCCTGCTTCCATCGAAAAAACGCTTAACTTATTGGCCCAATATAACGGCCAGGCTCGCGTGGTGGGGGGCGGGACTGATTTGATTCTAGAGATGCAACAGGGGCATCGTCCGCCGGTTGAGGCGCTGATTGACGTGACCCGGATTGCCGGGCTGGATCGGATTGTTGAAGAAGCCGGATACTTGGTGATTGGGGCCGGAGTCACCCACACCCAGATTGTGAGCGATGAGCGCATCGCCCGCTATGGCACTTGTCTGGCAGAAAGCTGCGGCGTCATTGGGGGGCCACAAGTGCGCAATGTGGCTACGCTGACCGGCAACGTGGCCCATGCCCTGCCTGCCGCCGACGGAACCATCAGCCTGCTGGCCCTGGCCGGTGAAGCCCAGGTTGCTTCGGTAGACGGTTTGGCGTGGGTCTCTCTAGCGCAGATATTCTTGGGGCCGGGCCAGAGCGCTGTTGACCCCAGCCGGGCCTTCATTACCCGGCTGCGTTTTAAACCCACCGGCCCCAACGAAGGCTCCGCCTTCCGGCGGGTCATGCGTCCCCAGGGCGTGGCGCTGCCCATCATCGGCATGGCCGTTCGTTTAAAAGTTGAGGCCAATGTTATTACCTCTGCCCGCGTCACCATTGGCCCGGCCGGGCCAACCCCTTTTCTGGCTGAAAAAACAATGGCTTTTCTACGCGACAAACCGGCCACCTTTAACACTTATGCTATTGCGGCTGACGTGGCCTTGACGGAGGCCAACCTGCGGGCCAGCCACCACCGGGCTACCCTGGAATACCGCGCCGAAATGATTCGGTCCCAACTTCCCAAAACCCTGGCCAAAGCGGCCGAAAGAGCCATTACCGGCCAAGCTGTGCCCGAGGGTGTGGGATTGTGATAAACTTTTAAACATACATAAGGAATTTGATAAGCATGAATATACGACCCCGTTTACAATTTTTGTCTCAAGAAACTGTGGAGCGTGTTGTCGGCGAGGCTTACGATTTATTGGCCGATCCTGGCGTGCGCGTTCACTCAGCGCGCGCCCTGCGCCTTTTGGCCGACCATGGCGCAAAGGTGGATTTTCAAACGCGTGTAGCCAGCATCCCGGCCAACATGGCCCGTCTCGCAGTTGAAACGGTTCCCTCATCATTTCATCTGTACCACGCCAACGGCCAACCGGCGGTGCATTACGGCGACGACGACGTGCAATTTGACCCCGGTTCGGCCGCCATCGAGATTCTCGATCATGGGGCCAATCACCAACGCGAGCCGGTCACGGCCGACTGCGTGCGTTTTGTCAAGCTAACCGAGGGCCTGGACGCCCTGGATGCCGTGGCTACCTCTCTTATTTGTACCGACGTGCCCCAGGAGATTGGCGATTTGTACCGCCTTTACCTGGTTTTGCTTTATAGCCAAAAGCCAATTGTCACCGGGGCGTTTGCCGTAGACACCTGGAGCGTGATGAAGGATTTGTTGGTGGCAGCGGCCGGAAGTGAGGAAGCCCTGGCCGAAAAGCCCCGGGCCGTTTTTGACGTTTGCCCCTCACCGCCGTTGTTGTGGTCCGACATTACCTGTGAGAATCTGATGGACTGCGCTCAGTACCGCATCCCGGCGGAATTGGTGAGCATGCCGCTTTCCGGCGCAACCGGCCCGGCCACTCTGCTGGGGTCAATTGTCCAGCACGCGGCCGAGAATCTGAGCGGTATTACCATTCACCAACTGGTCAATCCCGGCGCGCCGATTGTGTGGGGCGGCTCGCCCGCGGCCTTTGATATGCGCACCGGCACCACGCCCATGGGCGCTATTGAGACCATTATGATTGACTGCGCTTACAACCAGGTGGGCAAACACCTGGGCCTGCCCACCCACGCTTATTTGGGCATGTCTGACGCCAAAGTTGTAGACACCCAGTGCGGCTTTGAATCAGGCATTGGCGCGATGTTAGGCGCCTTGGCCGGAGTTAATATGATCTCCGGCCCCGGTATGCTCAACTTTGAGAGTTGTTTTAGCCTGGAGAAACTGGTGATTGACGCCGAAATTGTGGGCATGGCCAAACGCGCCGTGGCCGGGATAACCGCGCGAGAAACACCCCTGGCCCTGGATCTGATGCGCCAGGTGGGACACGCCGGCGATTTTCTGACCACAACGCACACCCGCCGCTGGTTCCGCGAGGAATTGTTCATTCCCAGCGCCGTGGTAGACCGCGATTTCCGCCGCAATTGGGAGGCCAAAGGTGGCCTGGATACCGCCGCCCGCGCCCACCAACGGGTTAACGAAGTTGTGGCCGCCTACGAGCCAAAAGAACTCCCGCCCGAAATTAGCCGCGAACTTGAGGCGATAACCCTGCGGGCCGCTCAAGCTGCCGGGCTGGACCGCTTGCCTGAGCGCAACTGACCGATCCTAACTGCAAAATGTAAAAAAGAGGAACCTAAAATGAACGAAACTTTACAACAATTACAGCAAGCCGTTATTGCCGGCCAGCCCGAGCAGGCCCGAGACTTGGCCGCGCAGGCCCTGGCCGCGGGAGTGGCCCCGCTGGCGGCCATTGAAGCGGCGCTCACCCCCGGCATGCAGGTTGTGGGCGAGCAGTTTGAATGTGGCGATTACTTTATTCCAGATTTGATGATGGCGGCCAAAGCCATGCAAGAGGCAATGGCCGTGTTTGAACCGGCGCTGTTGGCCCGCCGGGAGCAGCGCCAAATGGCCGGCATTGTGGTTATTGGCACCGTGGCCGGAGACATCCACGAAATCGGCAAAAGCCTGGTGGCCACCATGCTTGGCGCGTCGGGTTTTAAGGTGTACGACTTGGGGGTAGATGTGCCCGCCGACAAGTTTGTGGAGCAAGTGCGAGAAACCGGGGCCAACGTGGTGGGGCTATCGGCGTTGTTAACCACCACCATGCGTAACCAGCAAACCGTTATTCAGGCGTTGCAGGAAGCCGGTTTGCGCGAGCAGGTTAAAGTGATCATCGGCGGCGCCCCGGCCAGCCCCGATTTTGCCCGCGCCATCGGCGCTGATGCCTACGCCGAGAACGCTAACGAGGCGGTGGGAGTGGTGAAGGCGTTATTGGGCATTACTCAGGAACGCAAACTATGACGTAATTTGAGCAGAATCCACTATTTAAATTTCCCCAGGGAGAATATTATGGCAACCGCAATAGAAGAGTGGAAACGAGTCAGCCAGGCGCTTGATGCGGCTTTGGTGAGTGTTCAAAAAGAAGCTACTGAAGGCGGCGGGCAGACGTTTCAACTTGCTTCAGATCGGTATATCATCTTTTCCGACCATCATAAAGGCGCGCGCAATAGGGCCGATGATTTCCAGGTTGCCGAGCGTGCCTATAATGCGGCTTTGGCTTATTATTACCGGATGGGTTATACCCTGGTGGTGATGGGTGACGTTGAGGAGCTATGGGAGGAAAGGCCGGCGGCGGTGTTGGCCGCTTATGAATACACTCTTAAGCTTGAGGCTCGTTTTCATCGGCAGGGCCGTTACGTGCGCATTTGGGGCAATCATGACGACATCTGGGAAGATAAAAAAACGGTGGCCCGGTATTTGCAGCCCCTCTTTGGCCCGCCCATGTTAAAAGTGCGCGAAAGCCTGCAATTAAAAGTGATGGATGGCAGCCAGGAATTGGGTATGCTGTTTCTGGCGCATGGGCATCAGGGAACGTTGGAAAGCGACCGTTTTACGTTTGTTTCAAAGTTTTTTGTGCGCAACGTGTGGCGTCCCGTGCAGCGTATCACCGGGGTTTCCCTGAACACCCCGGCCCAGGATTGGCAGCTTAGATCGCAGCATAATATTGCCATGTATGCCTGGGCGGAGAAGCAGGATAAATTGGTGCTCATTGCCGGCCACACGCACCAGCCTGTTTTTAAATCACAGTCCCATGAGGCCCAAATTATGCACCAACTGGCTGAACTCGAGGCCAAAATTGCCGCTGCGCCGGCTGATGAGACGCAGCAAAAAGAAAAAGATCAGAAAAAAGCCGGTTTATTGGCGGCTGAATTGGAATGGATCAGGGCGCAGGAAAAACAAAAACCCAGACCAGAAGCAGAGGCAGTTCAAAAGAAACCTTGTTATTTTAACACGGGCTGTTGTAGCTTCCGCGATGGGGATATAACCGGCATCGAGTTGGCCGGGGGTGAAATTCGTTTGGTGCGCTGGCCCAATGATGAAAAAGAGCCTGAACCAACCGTTTTGGCCCGGGCCAATCTTAAAGATGTATTTTAAGACCCGTTGAATAGTACAACGGGATTTTGCTCAATCTTGGCTTTTTAAACAACGATGTAAGAGACTCTTCACTTCGCTATGCTCCGTTCAGCGTGACTTGTTGCCAGGGTCTTGTTGTAGTAATAGGATGGCCTTAAAAGTGCGCGTTGCCTGGAAAGTCTTTAAATGACGTGTAGACCCCATCTTTGCTGTGGGTCGGCAGTAGGCTTTGGGATAGAATTTGACTACGTTTGTCGCCGAACCATGCCCCACAAAAAGGCTATGGCGGCCAGGAACATAAATGTACCGCCAAGTATTCTATCCTGGCCCTGAATATAAAAGCCACTTCCCGCCAGCAGTAGCCCTACCGCTGCCACTACCCAAACCAGGCGGTTAATGGACTGTTCTAAACGCCGGATGGTTTTGCGGGTGTCGGCGGCCAGAGAAGCCTGCACAATTAAATTGCCTCGCCGGGCCTGCATCAGCACTTCGTCAACCTGGTTGGGCAGGCGAAAGGCAAGTTGGCCCAGGGAAACAAATTCCTGCAACCATTCCTGCCAGCCTTGGGGTAATTGCTCGGCGGCCAGGCGCTCGGCAAAGGGAATGGTTTCAGCCCAGGGGTCAAAGTTGGGGTCCAAATTGGTGGCCATGCCGGAGAGAATGCCAATGGCCCGCATGATAAAAAGCATGTCCGCCGGAAATTGAAACGGGGCTTCGTAAACAATATCCCGGTACTCATTTAAAAAATATTGCATTTCAGTAGCGGCCAAATCTTTTACCTGGCCCATGCGCACACCCCACAAACGTTGCAGCATATCGGTGGTGGCTTCTTCAATCCGTTTTAAATCCGTGCCGGGCAATAATATCCCCGCATCGGCGTAGGCTTGCACTACTCGATGCGCATCGCGGGTGCCAATGCCAATGGCGTAATCCTTCATGGTCGCTCGCAGCCGCTCCGGGATGACGGCCACCATCCCAAAATCTACAAAGGCAATTTGAAAGGGGCGTCCGGCCCGGTAAGGCACGGGGTCGGCGGGCGCAAAAGTCGTGATCCCGGCGGAAATTTCATCAGGCGTAGGCAGGGGTTTAACAAAAACGTTGCCGGGGTGGGGGTCGGCATGTACAAAATTGGTGACAAAAATTTGCTGTAGGTAAATATTGTAAAACTTCCGGGCCACATCCGGGCGACGGATGCCGGTGGCTTCGATCCCGGCCAAATTATCAATTTTGATGTAGGCCACATTTTCCAGGGTGAGGGTGCGGGCGGCGCTGTACTGCCAATAGATTTTGGGGATGTAAACCTGGGTGTCGTTGGCAAAATCTTGGGCAATGCGTTCGGCATGATGGCCTTCGGCTTCAAAGTCCAGCTCGTTTCGGGTAATGGTGGTAAATTCTCGGGCCAGCCAATCCAGGTCAACCCGCTGACTGATGCGTTTGTAGAGTTTGAGCCAGCGCAAGGCCAGGGCAATTGCGGCCAGGTCTGTTTCAACCAGCACGTCAATGCCGGGTCGTAGCACTTTGACCACAACCTCTTCACCCGATGCAAGCCGCGCCAGGTGAGCCTGGGCTAATGAGGCCGCGCCTAATGATTGGGGCGACATCCAGGTGAAGATTTCAGACATAGGCCGGCCAAAATCTTCTTCTAGCTGGGCAGCAATATTTTCAAACCGATCCGGCGGCACTTCATCCCGCAGACCGGCCAATTCGCCGGTCACTTCAGCCGGCAGCACGTCAACCCGAATGCTGAGAAACTGGCCCAATTTGATCAACACGCCGCCCATCTCTACGGCCAAGCGCCGGTAGCGTCGGGCTATCTTTTGCCAGCGCGGCAAGGGTTCGGGGCGGAACCAGCGCAGGATGGGCCGATTGAGTACAATATCCCACCAAACAACGTGCAAAAATGCTCTGGCAAAAAACCAACGCACTTTACGGTACCGCCGCCAATCTATTTTGGAATAGGTCGGTTTGTCGCCGGATGCCTGGAACATCTGGCCCAATTGGCGGTGTAAATCTTGCTGAATTTCTTCCGGGGTGCGCGGTTGCGGGTTAGCCATGGGGCAAGTCACTTTCTGTTAAAATTATGAACCATTATAGTGAATTTAGGGTTTGTTCACAAAGTTATGGTATAATTCAGGATACTCAGTAAAGTAAAAGGTTGTCATAGGCCTCAACTTCACCATCAATAATAAAGAATTAAACATAAATGCTCTAATTTGCAATTTGTTATCTACAGGAGACCTTTCATGAAACGTAAAACATGGTATTGGATTATTGGCCTGGCCCTGGCCGGCTTATTGATTTGCGGCGGCGTGGTGGGCCTGGGCGTGTGGGCGGCCAACACTTTTGATAGCAGCGGTCCGGCCTTTGGCGATGCCGTGGCCATTGTGCGGGTTGAAGGCGTTATCTCGCCGGGCGAAGCGCCCCCGCCTAATCCCTTTGGCGGTAGTACCGGCGCGGCTTACAGCCAGCAGGTGATTGATTATCTCAAAAAGGCAAATGAAAATGAGTCCGTTAAAGCCGTGATCCTTTTTGTAGACAGCCCCGGGGGCAGTTCCTTTGCCTCTGATGAAATTGCCCTGCAAATCCGCCAAATGGACAAACCCATCATTGCCGCGATGGGCAGCATGGCTGCTTCCGGCGGCTATTATATTTCTGCGCCTGCTGACGAAATCTGGGCCAGCCCCCACTCTCTCACCTGCTCTATTGGCGTGATCAGCCAGTTTCTTAACGTGGCCGGTTTTGCCGAAGAGTACGGCATTACTGCCGTAACCATTACCAGCGGCGAATACAAAGACACCGGCAACCCTTTCCGCGAGTTCAGCCAGGCGGAAAGAGCCTTGTGGCAGGAAATTGTGGACGAGATTTACGTTGAGTTTGTGCAAGTGGTGGCCGAGGGTCGCCAGATGAGCGTCGAAGAAGTCCGCCAGATGGCCGATGGCCGTATTTGCACCGGCGCGCAGGCCAAAGAAATGGGCCTGGTGGACGAGTTGGGCTATCTGCCCGACGCTATTGACCGCGCCGCCGAATTGGGCGGCATTGAGGGCGAACCGCGCCTGATTGAATACAAACATACGCCTACGTTTTGGGAAGCATTAGGAGCCAGCGTTTACCGGCCCAGCCCGGTGGCCGAATTGCAGCAGTTGCTCCATTATCACGCCGGATCGCCGTTGATGTACTTGTACGTGGGGCCATAAACTTGAGATGATTCTGCCAGGAGAGAATACCTATGCGCGCCGTAGACATTATTGCCAAAAAACGAGACGGATTGGAACTGACCGGCGACGAACTGAAGTTCTTTATTGACGGCTATACCAGGGGCGATATTCCCGACTACCAGGCCAGCGCCTGGTGTATGGCGGTATTGCTCAACGGCATGACCGCCGCCGAAGCCACCGCCCTTACCCTGCACATGGCTCATTCCGGCGATACCCTGGATTTGCACGCCATCGCTCCCCTGGTGGTGGACAAACATTCTACCGGCGGCGTGGGCGATAAAACCTCGTTGGTGGTGGCCCCACTGGTGGCCTGCCAGGGCTTGCCGGTGGGCAAAATGAGCGGGCGCGGGCTGGGCTTTTCCGGCGGCACGTTGGATAAATTAGAAAGCATCACCGGCTTCAAGGCCAACCTGAGCAGAGCCGAATTTGTGGACCGGTTGGCCCAACATGGGATTGTGATGGCCGGCCAAAGCGCCGACTTGGCCCCCGCCGACGGTAAATTTTACGCCCTGCGCGACGTGACCGCCACCGTGGAGAGCCTGCCCCTGATCGCGGCCAGCATTATGAGCAAAAAGATCGCCGCGGGCGCAGACGCCATTGTGCTGGACGTTAAAGTGGGCCGGGGCGCGTTTATGAAAACAGAGACCGAGGCCGAAGAATTGGCCCGGCTGATGGTCAATATTGGCCAGGGCGTGGGGCGCAAAGTGGCGGCGGTGTTATCGGATATGGACCAACCCCTGGGCGCGGCCGTGGGCAATGCCCTGGAACTGCGCGAGGCCATAGAAACGCTGCGCGGCAGCGGCCCGGCCGATTTGCGCCAGCATTGTTTGACCATTAGCGGCAAAATGATGGAATTGGCCGGTCGAGCAGCCAACCTGGCCGAGGGTCAAAAAATCCTGGCCCAGGCGCTGGACAACGGGCGGGCGTGGCAAAAGTTTATCGAGTGGATTACGGCCCAAGGCGGCGAAAAAAGCCAACTGGAAAATCCCGACACGCTGCCCACCGCGTCCCTGATTGAAACGGTCAAGGCCCCGCGGGGGGGCTACATTGCCGGGCTTGACGCGGCGGAAGTAGGCAAAACCGGTGTGGCCTTGGGTGGAGGCCGGCAAAAAAAGGGCGATCCCATTGACTACAGCGTGGGCCTTATCTGTCACGCCAAAATTGGGACAAAATTGTCTACCGGCGGCCCCCTGTTTACCATTCACGCCAACGCGCCGGAAAAATTGGCCGCAGCCAAACAACAATTACTGGCCGCAGTTAGCTGGAGCGAAACGCCGGTAGACATACCCCCCCTCACTTTGAAAGTTATTGAGTAAAAGAGAGCTGTGAAATCTCTGTTACGGCGTCAACCCTATCAGAAATCACCCCGCCTTAACCCGCCTCCTCTCACGTCGCGGGATTTGATGAGCAATGTACTCCGTCATCCTCTCCTGTTTGCCGGCCTTATTGTTATCACCGTACTTGTTTTTGGCACTGCCGGTTATATGCTCATTGAAGACTGGCCGCTGCTTGATTCCCTTTTTATGACCATTATTACCATGAGCACCATTGGTTACGGAGAGGTGAGAATTTTGTCACCGGCGGGACGTGTATTTACCATCGGTCTCATTGTCATCGGCGTTATCATTGCCTCTTACGCCGTGACCACCATCATTGAGTTATTTACGGCACAGGGATTAATGGAACAAATCCGTTATCGCAGGAGGCGCAGAGAATTGGATAAAGTTTGTAATCATTGCGTGATTTGTGGTTTTGGCCGTTTGGGTCGCAGCCTGGCCAGGGAGTTGCAGGTTCGCGGCTGCCCCATCATAGTGATTGACATTAATGAAGAAACGGTGGAAAGATGCCGGCAAATGGGTTTCCTGGCCATCCTGGGCAATGCTGCCGATGAGCATATTTTGGACGAAGCCGGCATTGACCGGGCCAGGTCTTTGGTGGCCGCCGCCAATTCTGACGCGGAGAATGTTTTTATTGTTTTAACGGCCAAAAGCCTGAACCCGAATTTACAAATTATTTCTCGTTGCAATTCAGAGCCTTCTATTCCCAAATTGGAAAAGGCCGGGGTTAATACGGTTATTTCTCCCCACGCTATTGCCGGCCGGCGGATTGCCCAATTGTTGACCCGCCCCAACGTGCTCAGCTTTTTAGACGGCATCCTTGAATTTGGCGACCACCAGATGCAACTGGAAGAATTCATTATCGGTGAAAAATCGCCCCTGGCCGGCCTCACCTTACGCGAGGCTAAATTAAAAGTGGCCGTGCTGGCCGTTACCCATCCCGAACAAACCCTGCTCACGCATCCCAATGCCGATACCAAGCTACTGCCCGGAGCCGGCATTATTGTGATGGGCATAGAGCAAGAACTGCACAAATTGGCCGAACTGGTGAAGGGTTAAGGCTGCGTCTCAAAATTTGGCAGAGAGGCAGAACATTGTCCTGTTTCTACCTGCCGGCCTAAAAATTGGATCAGGCCCAAGATAACGGTTTTTGGTTTTTGTTTACATTCCTCTAATGTTCCTCTAGCGTAATTCTAACATTTATCGGTTACAATAAACCCGGATTTGATTAAATGTCAGATAATTCTGGAGAGCCTATTGCGTAAGAACGCAAATTTGTTTATTTCTACCTCTTGGCTCAAACAAATCGTAACCGACAAAATTAAGGAGGTAATAACCAATGAGTAAAATTATCGGAATCGACTTGGGTACAACCAATAGCGTGGTGGCCGTGATGGAAGGCGGAGACCCGGTGGTCATTCCCAATGCCGAAGGCGGTCGCACCACCCCCAGTGTGCTGGCGTTCAATAAAAACAAGGAACGGCTGGTGGGTCAAACGGCCAAACGCCAGGCCGTAACCAATTCCGACAACACCATCTACTCGGTCAAACGTTTGATTGGCCGCAGTTATGAAGATACCGAAATTGAACGGAAGATGTTGTCTTACCAGATTGAAAAAGGCCGCGGCGGCGACGCGCGGGTGAATATTCCCATTACCGGCAAAAAACACACCCCGCAGGAAATTTCAGCTATGATTTTGCAAAAGCTCAAAACTGATGCCGAAGCCTACCTGGGCGAGCCGGTCACCGAGGCTGTTATCACCGTGCCGGCCTATTTTAACGACAGCCAGCGCCAGGCCACCAAAGACGCGGGCAAAATTGCCGGCCTCAACGTGCGGCGTATCATCAACGAGCCGACGGCGGCAGCCCTGACCTACGGTTTGGATAAGAAGGAGAATGAAACCATCCTGGTGCTGGACCTGGGCGGCGGTACTTATGACGTGAGTGTATTGGAAGTGGGCGACGGCGTTATTGAGGTGAAGGCTACCAATGGCGATACGCACCTGGGCGGCGACGACTGGGACCAGGCCATTGTGGACTGGCTGGTGGCGGAATTCAAAAAAGAACAAGGCATTGATTTGAGCCAGGATAAACAGGCGCTGCAACGCCTGAGGGAAGGCGCCGAAAAGGCCAAAATTGAATTGTCCACGATGATGGAAACCGAGATCAATCTGCCCTTTGTTACCGCCGATGCCAGCGGTCCCAAGCACCTGCAAATCAAGTTGAGCCGCAGTAAGTTTGAGCAACTCACCAGTCACCTGCTGGAGCGGGTCAAAGGTCCCTTCCACCAGGCGCTCAAAGATGCGGGCTTAAAGGCCAGCGAGATTGACGAAGTGGTGCTGGTGGGTGGTTCGACCCGCATGCCCATGGTGCAGGAATTGACCCGCCAATTGACCGGCGGCAAAGGGCCGCACAAGGGCGTTAACCCGGATGAAGTGGTGGCCATTGGCGCGGCTATTCAAGGTGGCGTATTGGCCGGGGATGTAAAAGACGTGCTGTTGCTGGATGTGACGCCGTTGAGCCTGGGCGTGGAAACCCTGGGCGGGGTGATGACGCGCCTGATTGAGCGCAACACCACCATCCCTACCCAAAAGAGCGAAATCTTTAGCACGGCCGACGACAGCCAGACCGCTGTGGACATTCACGTGTTGCAAGGCGAGCGACCAATGGCGGCGGACAATATGACCCTGGGCCGCTTCCGGCTGGAAGGCATCCCGCCTGCGCCGCGTGGCATCCCCCAGATTGAGGTCCGCTTTGACATTGACGCTAATGGCATTTTGAATGTCAGCGCCAAAGATAAAGCAACCGGCAAGGAGCAGAAAATCACCATTACCGCCAGCACTAACTTGAACAGCAGCGATATTGACCGGATGGTCAAAGAGGCCGAGCAGCATGCCGACGAAGACCGCCGCCACAAAGAGTTGATCGAGACCCGTAACCTGGCCGACAACCTGGTATATCAGGCCGAAAAGTCGCTGCGCGATTTGGGTGAGCAGGTTGACGCTTCTACCCGGGCCGAGGTTGAATCCAAAATTGAGGCGGCGAAAAAGGCCCTGGAAAGCGACGATAAAGAGCGTATCACCGCGGCCGGCCAGTCCCTGCAGCAGGCCATGATGCAAGTAGGCCAGGCGGCCTACCAGCAAACCCAACCCGGAGCTGCGGCCGGCGGCAATGGTCACAGCGGCTCGCCCCAGAGCCAACCCACTGATGAAGACGTGGTGGAAGGCGAGTTTAGTGAAGCTTAAACAACTGCCTATACGGCACAAAGGCGGCACGTTAACCAACGTGCCGCCTTCTTTTAATCTGAAAGAGTTGAATTTAAGCGAGCTTTGTGGTATGTTTTGTTCAACCAATAAACAATTAATGTAAGGAGGTGACTGATGCCTTTTTATTACAACTCAACTTTTTTGTGTTTCATCATCCCGGCGCTGGTTTTGGGTTTGATTGCCCAGGGCCTGGTGAAAAGCAAGTTCAATAAATATGCCAAAGTCAGAACCATGCGGGGCATGACCGGGGCCCAGGTGGCGCGCGAAATTCTTGATTCTAACGGCTTGTACGACGTTACCGTGGAAGAAACGCAGGGCTTTCTGAGCGACCATTACGACCCCCGCAGCCGCACGCTGCGTCTTTCGTCGGAAGTGGCCCGGGTGCCGTCGGTGGCTGCGGCGGGGGTGGCGGCTCACGAGAGCGGCCATGCCCTGCAACATGCCAAGGGATATATTCCTTTGCAAATCCGCAGTTTTATGGTTCCCGCCGTGCAGTTTGGAAGCTGGTTAGGGCCTTTGGTCATCATCAGCGGCATTTTCCTGGAAATTCTGTTCCAGATGACTTCTCTGGGTATAGCCATTGCCTGGTTTGGCGTGGGCCTATATGCCCTGGTGGCTGTTTTTGCCCTGGTCACTCTGCCGGTAGAGCTGGATGCCAGCGCCAGAGCCAAAAAATTGCTCTATCAATACAATATTGTGGATAAACAAGAACTGGGCGGGGTTAACAGCGTGCTCAGCGCCGCCGCCTGGACATACGTGGTGGCCGCCATTGCCGCGCTGCTTGAGCTGGCCCGCTGGATCTTTATCCTCACGGCGCGGCGAGACTGAAGACTCTAATTTATATTTAATCATCTTTTGTTATAACTATAGACGTTTAAGACGTTTACTTTGAGGAGGTAATATCGTTGTCTCAGTTACGTAATGTTTTACTCGGTTTGCTCATTTTTATGATTTCGGCTTGCGGTCTATCCTCGTTACCCGATCTATCGGTATTTTCCGCAACCGATGCTAACCCCAAAGCCGCAGAAACTGAGGCGGCCGCAGAATCTACTGATAACTTAAATGACACGCAAGTTTTGCTGCAAACGCCGCCTACCCTGGCCCCCCAACCAACCCCCCTGCCGCCGGATATGATTGCCGAGGCTGATTCTGAAGAGTTGTTGCTCATCAACCTCTACGAGCGGGTCAATCCCTCGGTGGTCAATATTGTGGTTACAGTGGCGGAAGCCGACGAAGCTGAAAGCAATAATCTTTTCCCTCTCCAGGGGCAGGGTTCGGGGTTTGTATACAATAACCAGGGTTATATCATCACCAACAATCACGTAGTGGCCGAAGCCGGTAAAATTGACGTGACGTTTTTCGATGATACCACGGTAGAAGCGAAGGTGGTGGGCAGAGACCCCGATAGTGATTTAGCCGTAATCAAGGTAGACATGCCTGCCGAAAGCCTCCGCCCGGTAGAGTGGGGTGATTCCGACGAACTGTTGGTGGGCCAGCGAGCCGTGGCCATTGGCAATCCCTTTGGCCTGGAAGGAACGCTGACCACCGGCATTATCAGCGCCCTGGGCCGCAGCTTGCCCACGGTGAGCCATTTCCGTATCCCGGAGATCATTCAAACCGACGCGGCCATTAATCCGGGCAACTCTGGCGGTCCCTTGCTCAACTCTCAGGGCGAGGTGATTGGGGTTAATGCCGCCATTGTGCCCAACCAGATTGGTTTTGGCGAGCGCAGTTTTTTGGGCGTTGGGTTTGCCATTCCGGCCAACCTGGCCCAACGGGTGGTGCCCGGCCTGATTGAGAATGGCAAATACGAACACGCCTGGATTGGTTTTTCGGGCAATACCGTTATTCCCGAAATTGCCGAAGCAATGGGTTTGGCAAAGGCAGGGGGGGCATTGGTCTCCGAAGTTATGTCTGGCAGTCCGGCCGACAAAGCCGACTTGCGCGGCAGCACCCGCGATTTTGAGTTGGAGAATGGTCAGGTAATAAAAATAGGCGGCGATGTGATTATCGGTATTGAAGATGAAGAGGTGCGTGTTTTTGACGATCTCATTTCTTTTCTCAGCCGCCGGGGAGAAGTGGGCAAAACCGTCACTTTAACCATTATCCGTGATGGCCAGCAACAAACCCTGGCGGTAACACTTGGCGTGCGTCCAAGTGGAACTGAAGCAGCCGCGGATGAATAGCCTTTATGGGGATAAAAATATGAAAAGGGTGATTGCACGCAATCACCCTTTTTTTGGCTCTTTGGGATTTTTGGTGACATACATTAATATGTGGCGAATCCTTGTGATCGCCCTGAACAGCGACAGGACACCTATGGCGATAGCGCCTTGATTTGCCGATACAATGCTTCGGCCACCAGCCGGTGGGTGAATTCATTGGGGTGCCAATCAACCGGGTTGACTATTAACTCTTTGGCTTCCATTCCGGCCACTAAGTTTGACACATCCACCACCGGAATTTCCTCCCCTTCGTAAAGCCCCACAATTTTTGCAGTAATGGGCTGGCTATCTTCAATGGCCAACAAATTTGGAAAAACAACCACAATCAATTGGATGTCCCTCTCCTGGGCAAAACGACTGATCTCTAAGAGCAGGCTGCGGTACGTTTGCCAGACTCCGGGATCGTTATAAAGCCCCCGTAGCCACCCCCAATAATCATTGCTCCATTCATGCGGACCCAGCCGGTAAATGCGCCAATAAAAAAAGTTGGCCGCATAGGATTCATCAACCAGGGGCGGGCTGCGGGGAATAAAGTTTGGTTGGCTGACGCCCTTTTCCATTGAGGTGTAGGTATCAACAATGTCATTTACGTAAAAGGAGAGGATGATAATGTCGGGCGAGTAGGGATAATCAAGGGCCATCTGAAACTCTTCTTTGGTTTCCGCCCCCAAGCGGCCCACATTCATCACGGCGTAATCTTGGCCCAGCATCTGGCCCAATACGTCGGAAAAACGGTCCGCCGGGTTGTTGATCCCATGCCCGGCCACCAGGGAGTCGCCCAGCACCATCACTTTGATGCGTCCCTCAACCAGTTCCGGCGTCCACTCTTTATCGCGGTAACCCAACGAATTAATCCGCCAGTAACGCTCAAACCAATTCTGGCCGGCCAGGGTATGACCAAAGGCGTCGGATTGGGCAAAAGCCAGGTTAAAAAAAAGTTCTATCAGCATTAGCGTGGCCAAGAGCGAAAAAATTGCTACGGCCACATTCTGGGCTATTTTCCTGGCCCGGCTTTGCTGATTTTGCCAGAGGTAGCCAAATAAAAAAATGGCATTAAGCACCAAACTGACGATGAAGATGACGAGACCAATATAAACCATCCAATACATTAGGCGTTATGCGCTCCAAGAGATTCACTACTCTGTTATTAACCCTTACCCTGTCCGCGACTCTACTTTTTTTAAAATATTTTGGGCCGCCTCATACGCAGTCAATTTTTTCTCAAGCAGTTCGGCAACTACCGCCGACAGATAATCAGGCGGCAATTGCTCTAAAACCCGGCGCAGCAACTCAGCCTGGAGTACGGTTTGTAATTCGTCGGCTAGGCGGGCGCGGTTACGTTCGGCCAGTTCGCCGGTGCGGTGGAGATGTTGATGGTGTTGGGCAATGGCTTCAACCACCGCGGCAATGCCCTCGCTTTTTAAGGCTATTGTTTTGATGACCGGCACCTGCCAGGAAGTGATTTTTTCCGCTGCCAACGGTGGGCTGCCTACTGCCATCAATGTGCCGTGATGCAGCACTTTGCCGGTAGGGGGCTGGGCCAATTCCAACATCTGTCGCAAAACAGAGATGGTTTTTTCAACACCCGGATGGTCGGCCTTGTTGACCACAAAAATGTCGGCGATTTCCAGGATGCCGGCTTTGATAGCCTGAATATCATCACCCAGGCCGGGCGCTTCTACCACTACAATGGTGTGCGCGGTTTTGACAATGTCTACCTCGTTTTGGCCAGCTCCAACCGTCTCGATCAGAATGATCTCAAAGCCGGCCGCATCCAATACCTTGAGCGTGTCGTCAACGGCCCAGGCCAGGCCGCCAAAACCGCCCCGGCTGGCCATACTGCGAATGTAGACGTCGGGGTCACGGGTCAAATCCTGCATCCGAATCCGGTCGCCCAGCACTGCCCCGCCGGAAAAGGGACTGGTGGGGTCAACGGCCAAAATCGCTACGGTTTTGTTTTGTTGGCGATAGGTTTTGGCCAGTTCATAAACCAGGCTGGATTTTCCCGTGCCCGGCGCGCCGGTGACGCCGATGAGTTGAGCCTGGCCGGTGTGGGGATAGAGCTGGCTCAAGACAGCTTGCGCTTCAGGCTGTTTGTTCTCTATCTGGCTGATGAGGCGGGCGATGGCCCGTTTGCGGGTAATAGCTTGTTTGCGGGCAACGGTCCGTTTTTTCCTGGCCAGAATTGATTCGGTAAGAATTTGGCTAGTGTTCATTGATAAAGGGTAAACACCCTCTTGGGATGAGGCCCTGTGATACTACATCCAGGCTTAGGTGTGGGTCGGGTGATGATGGCTACCGCAACTATAGCCAGGCATCCATTTTTTTGAGTTTGGTGATAATTTCTTGCCTGATCACACGACAATTTTACACACTGTATACATAAAGTCAATTCTTGCCACTCGACGAGCCGTTCAATAGTTTAGCGGCGATACCTCTTATTTGGTAAATATTGGCGCACATATTACAATAGGGCGAATCGCTAAATTTGTGGGCAGAATTATTCAAAAGTTTAAGGTAGAGCTATGCATATTAAAAAAGTTACGCTTCTTCCAGAAAAATACCCCACTACAGAACATTACCCCTTTAACCAACCTGTTTTTCATCAAACTAAAAGTATCACTTTTTACACGCCGGTCACCTTGTTTGTGGGCGAAAATGGGACAGGGAAATCCACTTTTTTGGAGGCAATTGCGCACAAGTGCGGCATCCATATCTGGCGAAGTGCTGAGAGAACTCGCTACGAGGTCAATCCCTATGAGGATGAACTGTATAGGTATATTACGGTTGAGTGGGCAAACGGCAAAGTGCCGGGATCATTTTTTGCTTCGGATATATTCCGTCACTTTACCCAAAGCCTGGACGAGTGGGCCGCCGCAGACCCGGGGATGCTGCAATATTTTGGGGGTAAGTCGTTGATTACCCAATCTCATGGGCAATCTTTTATGTCGTTCTTCAGAGCGCGGTATTGTTTGAAGGGGCTTTATCTTTTGGACGAGCCTGAAACGGCGCTCTCGCCCAGAAGCCAGTTGGGCTTAATTAATATTTTGATCGAAATGAGCCGGGCGGGACATGCTCAATTTATTGTGGCCACTCATTCGCCGATTCTTCTGGCCTGCCCTGACGCCAAGATTTACAGTTTTGACGAAATTCCGGTAAAGTCAATTGCTTACGAAGAAACCGATCATTACCGGCTTTATAAGGGTTTTATGGAGAATCGAAACAAATACCTCACCGGCGTCGTTTCGTTATAAGTTGAGGCTTACAATTTTAGGCTTACAATTTTAGGGGACGTGGTTCTACCTTGCTGTTATCAAGGGGAAGGGTGAAGGTGAAGGTGGTGCCTTCGCCCTCTTTGCTGGTAACCTGAATTTTACCCCCGCATACATCTACCATGCCTCTGACAATGGCCAGCCCCAGGCCCATACCCTCATAAGCTCGGGTAAGCGAGTCCTGCACCTGGAAAAATCGGTCAAATACCCGCTCAATTTTATCTTCGGGGATGCCAATGCCGGTGTCGCTGACCGATATTTTTACCCCCTCTGCCGCAGTCTCGGCCTTGAGCGTTACTTGTCCCCCGGCGGGGGTAAATTTGAGGGCGTTGTCGAGCAGATTCATGATAATTAAATCAAACTTTTGCCGGTCGGCGATGAGGGGGGGTAAATCAGGGGGGACGTCAACATGAACGGTTAACCCCTTTTTCTGGGCCAACAAAGCAATGTCTTGAATAGCGTCTGTGATCACTTCTGGGAGATTTAACTTGTCCTGGCTTAGAGAGGGGATGCCGCTTTCTAAATATTTCAAATTGAGCATGTCTTCGATCAACGCCCGCAGCCGCATAGCATTACGCGCGATGATAGAGATGTATTCGTGGGTGAGATTTTCTGTTTCTTCTTCCAGAACGGTGGCATACCCAATTAAAATGGCCAGGGGCGTGCGCAATTCGTGGGCGGCAATGTTAATAAACTCGCTTTTCATGTGATCCAGCAGTTGCAGTTCTTTATAGGCTTTTTGGATTTCGGTAAACAGACGCGCGTTTTCCAGGGCAATGCTGGCCTGACCGGAGAGGACAGTTAAAAAGTCGCTATCGCTGGGGGCAAAATTGCCCTCATTGCGGGCTAAAATGAGCGCGCAGCGGTTAGATTCTTTAGACCGCAGCGGGGTGGCAATAAGCGAATGGACCTCCAGTCGTTCCAGAATAGAGCGACAATGATTATCGGCGTTATCGAGGCTCAAGGCCAATTGTTGGCCGTTTTCAGAAATCAGGCTGGCCAGTTGATCGCGGGCCTGTTGTTTTTGAGCATCATCCTCATGCTCTCCCTCGCCCTGCAAACGAGAGGTCATCTTATCTTTTTCAAAGATATAAAGCCCGGCCAGGTCGGCTTTGGTTTCCTTTTGGGATATGGCCAGAAGACGATTCAAAACTTTGTCAACTTCCACGGTTCCCAGCAGAGTTTTGTTTAGCTCAAATAGAGGAATCAATGAGCGCAGGCGAAAAATTTCTTTGCGTAACTGCTCTTTTTCCAGGGTTTTGGCTACGGCCATACTTAATTCGTCGGGCGTAAACGGCTTCAAAATAAATTCATCAATCCCCAACTTCAAAGCCTCAAGCACCATATCCATAGTGCTATAACCCGTCATCGTCACACAGATGACCTCGGGGTCAGACTTTTTTAAGGCCTGGGCTATTTGCAGCCCCGTCATCCCCGGCATCTTGATGTCGGTCAAGAGCAGATCAAATTTTTCTTGCTGGGCTAATCCGATGGCCTCATACCCATTGTGAGCAGTTTTTACCTGATACCCTTTGGTTTCTAAAATTCGCCGGCACAGGTCAAGAACATCAACCTCATCATCAACAACGAGGATTCGTTCCTCCATCATAACCAGTCTCCCACTTTATTATGGAGTATGCTTAAATTATACCATACGGAGATATACTTAAACAATAGTACACTTGGTTTTAGGGGATTGGTGGAGTTGGAGGGGGTTAAAGATAAATTATTAGAAACGAACATCAAGCCTACGGCGCGGCATTAATCACAAAGGTTGCCGTGGCTACGGTTTGTCCGTTGACGGCCAGCGTTACCTGATACGGGCCGGGTTGATAGCCGCCGGTGGGGCTGTAAAATACCCAGGCTGTGCCCTGGCGGCTGTAATCCTCCGGCCAGATATCCTGGTAAGCGTCAAGTTCCGTATCTCCCCAGGTCCAGCGATGCATCCAGGCTGTGCCCGGTTCAATACCGTTGTAATCAAAGAAGAGATAAACGGGTTGGGGGCCGGCGGCAAAGGATGTGCCCGTTTCTTGAGGTTTGTTATCCGACGTGATATTGCGGGCCAAACGCAAATTATTGAAGGGACTCTGGGCCGCAATCATGGGTGCGCCGGGAGTGGGAAAAGAGACCGGCGTTGGCGTGACTGTTGGCATGGGGGTGAAACTGGGCGTAGGGCTGGCCGTTGGGCCAGGTTCAAGGGTGATGGGTGGAGGGGCGACCTGGCTGCCGGTTTCGGTTTGGCTTGTTGCTGAGATGGCGGCCGTTGGGGTTGAAAGAACAATGACCGTCGGCGTTAGGGGGACGACGACCGCCGGCTGGTCGGTTCTCCATTGAGAAACAGCCCAGAACCCAAAGCCCAGGAAAATGAAGATGATGAAGATGGCGCTGAAAATCCACAACCAGGGCTGTTTCCAGAGGGGAGTTGTTTTCAGCCCGGCCTCTTTCATTTTGGTTGCTGCCGCAGTGGGGGAACGGACGGGGGCCGTGCCTTCGCTGGCTACGGCCAGGGCGCGAGTGAATTCGGCGCCGGTGTTGTAGCGTAACTCCAAACCCTTGGCCAGCATCCGGCCAACGGCCTCGCTTAAGGGTACAGAGATGCCGGGATTGGCAATGTGAAGAGGCTGAGGTTGTTCGTAAGCCTGGGCGTGCAAAACGGCGGCGGGCGCGCCAGTGAAAGGCGGCTCGTTGGCCAGCATTTGGTAACACAAAATACCCAGCGCATAAAGGTCCGATTGGCGGCTCGGCCCCTGACCATGTACCCGTTCCGGGGCCATAGTTTCTGGCGAGCCAACGGCAAATCCTTGTTTTACCAGGCTGGTGCCGGCCATTGCTTGCGTTTGGCCAAAGTCAGCCACGGTCACGTGGTCGTTCAGGCCAAGATATACCCGGTTAGCCGACAAATCGCCATGCATGATGGATTTTTGATGGGCATAATCCAGGGCCGAAGCAATTTGGCGGGCAATGGTCAACATCCGCTGCGGAGAAAACGGGCCTTCTTCTGCCAAAACCTGCACCAGTGGCCGGGCTTCAATCAACTCGCGAACCAGGTAAAGCACATCACCTTCCTGGTTGGCCTCGTAGGTGCGGACAATATTGGGATGTTCCAATTTGGTGGTTTGCCTGGTTATGTCTTTAAACCGCCGCACAAACAGTTCGTCAAAAGTAAACTGCGGGGCAACCACTTTTACGGCCACCACCGCCTCGTCAAACCGGCGGCGGGCGCGATAAGCAATGGTCAAATCTCCCCGGCCAAGTTCCGCTTCCAGAATATAATCTTTGAGTTGAAATTCGGTTATTGCTGCCATCTATACTCCAGGGACGGGTTTCCTTTTTATGGCCTGTCTACAGCGTTGGCTGTTTTGACGGCATTGACAATGGCCCGGGCCGTGGCCTCAGCCGCAAATGCTCCGATCAGGTTCACGTCGGCGGGCGGGGCCTGGCCTGTGGCCAGGGCAAAGATGGTATCGCCATCAAACATGGTGTGGGCGGGCCGGATGACCCGGGCCAAACCATCGTGGGCCATTTGGGCCACTTTGTTGGCCGATTCTTTAGACAGGGCCACGTTTGTAGTCACTACTCCGATAACGGTGTTTCCCTGGCCGGCAAAACCGTTGGCCGCGCCCTGTTGCAGAACTTGCATGGTATCCGCAAAATCCCCTTCTGGCAATTTCCGCGCCCCGGCTAAAATTTGCCCGGAAGCCGGGTCAACCACGTCGCCAAAACAGTTTACCGCAAAAATCGCTCCCACCAGCAGGTTCTGGCCCAACTCTATTACCGCTGCGCCAAGGCCGCCCTTCATCCGTCCCTGCGGGCCAAGAATGTGGCCGACCATCGCCCCCGTGCCTGCGCCAATGCTGCCCATAGCGGATAGCGCCGGGTTGTTTACCGCAGCCTGGCAGGCGGCATAGCCCATGGCTGCGTCCGGGCGAACATCGGCCCGGCCCACGGCCAGGTCAAATAGAACAGCCGCCGGCACAATAGGCACTTTAGCCACGCCCACGTCAAGACCCAGGTTATGTTCTTCCAGCCAGCGTATCACGCCGTCTGCTGCGGCCAGGCCAAAAGCGCTGCCCCCGGTGAGCAGCACCGCGTGGACTTTTTCAACCAAGTGCATTGGCCGCAGGAGATCGGTTTCGCGGGTGCCCGGCGCGCCGCCGCGTTGATCAACCCCGCCGACCGCGCCTGCCGGGCATAATATAACCGTACAGCCGGTCGCTGCCTCAAAATCTTGGGCATGGCCGACCTGTAGACCGGAAATAGCTTGGAAAGAAATGGACATAATCAGTTCTTCTCTATTTTATACGCAGATGGCCGGGTTTCCTTGTCCCGACTTTAAAATCATAACACAACGGCCGGGTCACGGCAAAGATGGAGGGACATTGTGGTTGCCTGTTCGGGACAAATGTCCCGTTTAAATTGGTCTCTTGTCCCTAGTCAGACCGGTGGTTGAGTGCTACAATTAAGGCAGGACCTTGCAGGGAATGGGCAAGGAAAAAGACACATGAAAACCGAATATAAGATCATTATACTCTCGGTGGCGCTGAGCGCGGCGGTTTGGATTATTGACGTGGGCCTGCTGACGGCCGGTGTATCCGGCCATTCGGTTTACGTGGGCCTGGTGGCTATGGCCGGTTTCCTCTGGCTGGGGGTGTTGACCTCGAGATTCTTGGCCCGCCAGGAGCGGGTGGAAAAAGAATTGTGCCGCGTGAACCGGGCGCTCAAAACATTGGGCGAATGTAATGAGGCCATGGTGCGGGCTGCCGAGGAGCCGGAATTGTTGCACAATATTTGCCAGACCATTGTTCGGGTGGGAGGGTATCACCTGGCTTGGGTTGGTTTTGCCCAAAGTGATGAGGCCAAGTATGTGCGCCCGGTGGCCCAGGCCGGCTGTGCAAAAGGGTATCTGGAGGGCGTCAATATTACCTGGGCCGATACCGAGCGGGGACGCGGCCCTACCGGCACGGTTATCCGTACCGGCCGGCCCTGCGTGGTGCGCAATATTTTAACCGATCCTGATTTTGCCCCCTGGCGAGCCGAAGCCAGCAAACGAGGTTACGTTTCGGTGATTGGCCTGCCGTTGAACGTTAATGGTCGCCCGTTTGGGGCGCTGACCATTTATGCCAAAGAACCGGATGCTTTTGACGAGGACGAGGTGAAGTTATTGACCGACCTGGCCGACGATTTGGCTTATGGCATTATGGCCCTGCGCACGCAAATTGAGCATCGGCAGGTTGAGGAAACGCTGCGTAGAACCGAGGCCAAAAAGCAGGCTATCTTCAACGCCATCCCGGATATGATTATGCAAATCAGCAAAGATGGCTGGTACAAAAGCGTCAAATTGCCCAAAGACTTTGCGCTGTGGCTGCCGCCCGACGAACTCATTGGCAAAAATGTGAGTGAGGTGTTACCGGCAGACGTGGCTCAACAGACCATAAACCACATCACCCAAGCCCTGCAAACCGGCAGCACCCAAATTTTTGAATATCAACTGCCGGTTGACCGCACCTTGCGGGATTACGAGGCCCGGATTGTGGTGTGCAATGAAAACGAGGTAACAGCCATTGTACGCGACATCACCGGCCGCAAAGCCCGCGAGGCGGTTATCGAAGAGGAGCGGGCCAGGATTGCGCGTGATTTACACGATGGTCTGGCCCAAAACTTGTACTTTGTGGGATTGAAGCTGGATTACCTTTGTAAAAAGGTCAAGGCGGCTTGCGAGCCTGAAGACGTTAGCAGCGAACTATGCGCTTTAAAAAAAACGGTTCAAGCCAATATTGACGATGTGCGGCGGACGATTTTTTCCCTGCGCCCGTTAGAATTGGAAAAGTTGGGCTTTGGGCCGGCCGTGCGTAAATATATTCAGGAATTTGGCGAACAGGCCAGGCTGAGCGTGGCCCTTGAAATTCAGGGAAACGAGCAAGCGTTGCCGCCGGCCCTGGAGCCTATTTTCTTTCGGCTGGTTCAGGAAGGCTTGAACAATATCGCCAAACACGCCAAAGCCGAACACGCCTGGATTGAACTGGCAATTACCCCCAACCAGGCGGGACATTTGACCATTCGCGACGACGGCATTGGTTTTAATCCCGAAACTCTGTCTCCGGGCGACAGCACCAAAATGGGCCTGGGCCAGATGCGTGAGCGGGTGAAGATGTTGGGCGGCCAATTTAGCATAGAAAGCGTGCCCATGCAGGGCACCAAACTGTGCGCCCAAATTCCCTTGGAAGGGAGTAAACGGTGACCCGACCCATTCGTGTTCTCATTGCCGATGATCATACCATGGTTCGCCAGGGGTTGAGCCAGATTTGTAGCACCGAGGCCGATATGCAAGTAGTGGGCCAGGCGGCCAATGGCCAGGAAGCCTGCCAACTGGCCTTACAGGTAGAGCCGGACGTGGTAATTATGGACATCAATATGCCGGTCTTAGATGGCGTGCAAGCCACGCGCTATATTACCGGAGCCTACCCCCAAGCCGGCGTAATTATTTTAACCATGTACCGCCAAGATCAATATGTTTTTGAAGCCATCAAAGCCGGAGCGCGGGCCTACCTGCTCAAAGACGCCGACAGCGAGGAGTTACTGCGGGCCATCCGGATTGTGGCCGGCGGCGAAGCTCTGCTGGATTCATCCATTGCCTTAAAAATGATGGATGAATTTCGCCGTTTGCAGGGCGACCCGGTGGGCGCCGACGGCATTACCCAATTGACGGAACGAGAGTTAGACATTTTGCGCCTGGTGGCCCAGGGTCTGGAAAACACCGAAATTGGCGAACAACTGGGCCTGTCGGAAAAAACCATCCGCAACCGGCTGACCACTATTTTTGAAAAGCTGCATGTCAATAACCGTATTCAGGCCGCGCTTTATGCCCTCCGTCAGGGTTTGGCCAGTTTGGACAACCAGAACTAAAACCACCCTATGCCTATCTTTGGACAATTCCTTTCGGTTTTTGTTGATGTGACCCTGCCGGTGTTTGCGTTGGTGTTGGTTGGCTACCTGGCCGGCCCGCGGCTGGGGCTAGAAGCGCGCACCCTGTCACGGGCCGCGTACTTTCTTTTTATTCCGGCTTTTGTGTTTCACATGATCAGCGAGTCTGAGGTTGAAATCGCCCTGGTCTTTCGCATGGTCGTTTATATGTCGCTGGTGCTTGTGGCTTGCGCCGTATTGGGCTTTGCCACGGCCAAACTGCTGGGAGAGTCGCGCAAAATTAGTGCGGCCTTTGTGTTAGTGGCTGTGTTTGCTAATGTCGGCAATTTTGGCCTGTCGCTAGTAGAGTTTCGCTTGGGTCAAGCCGCCCTGGTGCCGGGGACAATCTATTTTCTGGCGGTAGCGGTAATGGCTTTCGTCATTAGCATTATCGCGGCGGGTTGGGTTCGGGGTGGGGGTATAGGAGCAGCCACATCTGTGATGAGAACGCCGGCCTTGATTGCCGTGATACCGGCTCTCTTTTTTAGTATAACCCATACTGAGGTGCCTCTGTTTGTGTCTCGCTCTGCCCATTTATTGGGCAGCGCCATGATCCCTACCTTGCTGGTCACGCTGGGCGTGCAGTTGGCCGCTGTGGGCAAGCCTCGCATCGGGTTAAACGTTATTGCCGCCAGTGCCGTGCGTTTGGTGGGTGGCCCAATCCTGGCCGCCTTATTGATTATCCCATTTGGTTTTACCGGCCTCGAACGCAGCGCGGGCATTTTACAAGCCAGCATGCCCACCGGAGTGACCATTTCCATTATTGCCATAGAATACGATCTGGCCCCCGACTTTGTAACCACTACTATTCTCTTTTCCACTCTGGCCAGCCTTATTACGCTGACTTTTGTATTATTGTTGGTATAAATTTTACGGGACATTTGTCCCCCGGTTCCGGGCAGGGTGTCCCTGTTCAGCACCTGGATAGTATGTTATAATTTTGAAGCAGATTCACAAACAATTTCCCACTCCAACAATTCATTCCCACTTCGAAACCCTGATTTTACTGTGGCCGGGATAAGTTTGGCCCGGCCGATTGAGAATTTACCATTGACCATTCAAGCATTGCCCTACATTCTACTGCTTGGTTTTCTTTTTGGCACCAGCCTGATTGCCTCTAGATTTGGGGTGGGGCAGTTTCATCCTATCGCTTATATTGGCCTGCGTACGGTTGTGGCCACCTTGGGCTATAGCACAGTTTACATTTTGAGTCATCGGCATCGCAAATGGCCCACAGACCCGTATTTATGGCGACATGCTACCCTGTTAGGTCTGTTGGGTACAGCCGTGCCAATGACGGGGGTGATTAGTTCTCTACAATACCTATCTTCCGGCGTTACCGCTATTTTGATTACCGCCGGCCCGGCCCTGACCGTTCTCCTGGCCCATTTATTTTTGGCCGACGAAAAACTCTCCCCGCGTAAGGGTCTCGGCATTATCCTGGCGCTGGGGGGAGCGCTGCTGATTGCGGTGCGGGGGGAAAATGGCCTCTCCGGGAACGGCCAGACCAATCCGTTAGGCTATATCCTGATTTTGATGGCCTTAACCTTTGGCAGTTCTATGACCGTTTATGCCCGTAGATTTATGCGTAATTTTGACTCTTTTGATGTCGCTTCGATTCGCATGTTTGTGTCTATGCTGGCCATCGCGCCGCTGGCGATTTTATTTGTGGGCCTAGATTTGCACTCGGTCAATGGCCAAGGTTATTTTTCGCTGATTTATACGGCGGTGATGGGCAACTTCTTGGGCATGTTTCTGGCTTTTTACAACGTCAAACGTTTTGGGGCAACAGCCGCCGCTATGGCCGATTATATCATCCCGATAGTGGCCGGCCTGGGTGGGGTGTTGATTTTAGGTGAGCACATTTCGCCAGGGATGGTGCTGGGCATGGCCTTTATTGCCGTGGGCATTGCCCTCATCAACCGGCGCCAAAAACGCAATCTCATCAAACCTATTTAAAGAATTATTAATAAATTGGGCAAACCATGACCACCATTTTATTAGGTTTTCCGGCCGGCAGAATTTCTGACATTCACCTTGAGCAAGTTTGGGCCATTGCCCCTGATAAACAAATTTTGGTTACCGACGACCGCAGTCGGATTGAGGCGGCCCTGGACGATATTGAGATAGCCGCCGACAGGTTCCCCCACGATTTGATTCCCAAAGCGCGTAATCTGCGCTGGCTGCAACAATGGGGGGCCGGCGCCGACTGGCTGCTACGTTATCCCCAAGTAGCCGATTTGGATTTTGTTTTGACCAATGCTTCCGGGGTGCACGCCATCCCTATCAGCGAGCACATCTTTGCCTTTCTCTTTGCTTTTGCCCGGGGATTCCCTTTGGCCATACGGGCGCAGGTTCAACGGGAATGGGTGTCTTATGACCAACAAAAAAGTGTTTTTGAATTGGCCGGTAAAACCATGCTCCTGATTGGCCTTGGCGCCATCGGCAGTAAAACTGCCAGCGTTGCCGCCGCCCTGGGGATGCGGGTATTGGCCATCCGGCGCAATCCTTCCCTCGGCTCGCCGGGTGTGGACAGAGTATTCGGCTTGGATCAACTACTCGAGGCATTACCCCAGGCCGATTTTGTGGTGATCACCCTACCGCTAACTTACCAAACCAAAGGTCTGCTCGGTGAGGCCGCTTTGCGAGCGATGAAATCGAACGCCTACTTGATCAACATCGGCCGGGGAGGAATCATCCGGGAAGATGTTCTGCTTCAGGCGTTAAAAGAAGGGTGGATTGCCGGAGCGGGCCTGGATGTTTTTCAAACCGAACCCCTACCCGTTGATTCGCCGTTGTGGGCGCTGGATAACCTCATCATCACCGGTCATTACGCCGGGGCAACGCCTTATTACACTGAGCGGGCCTGGGCTATTTTTGTGGACAATCTGCAACGTTACCAGGCCGGTAAGCCCCTGCGTAACGTGGTTGATAAAAAACTTGGTTATTAACATCATCTTGGTTTCCCAACTGAGTCTGGAAACCGGCAAAAAATCACAAGTGGAGGTGAACTGATGCGATACAGAAATTTTGGCAGAACCGGCTGGAAAGTTTCAGAAATTAGTTTTGGAGCCTGGGGCATTGGCGGGTCTTGGGGTCATGTTGACCAGGATGACGCGCTGGCGGCGCTGCACGCGGCCATTGACCAGGGTGTGAACTTTATTGACACAGCCGATGTTTATGGCGATGGCCGTAGTGAACGCTTTATCGCTCAAGTGCTCAAAGAACGGTCCGAGCAGGTTTACGTGGCCACCAAAGCCGGGCGGCGGCTCAATCCTCACTTAGCCGAAGGCTACAACCGGGAAAATCTGACCGCCTTCATTGAGCGTAGCCTTAAAAATTTGCAGGTTGAAACGTTGGACCTAATCCAACTGCACTGCCCCCCCACCCAAGTTTATTACATGCCCGAAGTTTTTGATATTTTGGATGATCTGGCGCAGGCCGGAAAAATCAAATACTATGGCGTGAGCGTAGAAAAAGTGGAGGAAGCCATCAAGGCTACCGAGTATCCTAACGTGCAGAGCGTCCAGATCATTTTTAACATGTTCCGTCAGCGTCCGGCTGAATTGTTTTTTGACCTGGCCAAGCAGCGCCGGGTTGGTATCTTGGCCCGCGTTCCTCTGGCCAGCGGTTTGTTGACCGGCAAAATGACCCGCCAGACCACCTTTCCCCAGGATGACCATCGCAAATTTAATCGTTATGGCCAATCCTTTGACGTGGGCGAAACCTTCTCCGGCGTAGATTACGATACCGGCCTGGATGCGGTGGACGAACTCCAGGCCCTGCTACCGGATGGGGCAACGATGGCTCAATTTGCCTTGCGCTGGATTTTGATGTTCGATGCCGTGAGCTGCGCCATCCCCGGCGCCAAAAATAAAAAGCAGGCCATTGCCAACGCCCAAGCCGCCGACCTGCCGCCCTTGAGCGACGCAGTGATGGCCAAAGTTAAAGCCAGCTACGATGAGAAAATTCGGGGCCTGGTGCATCACCGCTGGTAGAGGAGTATGCTTCATTAACTATTCACCATTAATAATTCACAATTCACAATTTTCTAAGGAGAAACTATGTCCAGTAAAGTCTATTTCGGTTCCCCCCGCCAGGCGCGCTGGGAAGCAAAAGAAACGCTTCCGGCTAAACTTGATTTGATTTTGGAACAATTGCACCTGCGCGACCGGGTCAAAGATGAAACGGTGGTCATCAAAATGCATCTTGGCAACAATCTCAGTTATTCCACCGTTCACCCGGTTTTTGTGCGCAAGGTGGTGCAAGCCGTGCAAGATGGCGGCGGCAAGCCGTTTATCGCCGATGTCAGTTGGGATGTGCCCAACGCCGCCCAACGGGGTTACTCTGAAGAATCCGTCGGCTGTCCGGTCTATCCTGCGGCTGGGCCGGAGGATAAATATTTTTATACCCATCCCCGCGAGTACAAAAACCTTAAGGAATGGAAAGTGGCCGGGATGATTGAGGATGCCACTTTCCTCATCAATTTGGCGCACGTCAAGGGGCATCCCTCATGCGGTTTTGGCGCGGCCATGAAAAACCTGGCCCTGGGCAACATGATTGGCGAAACGCGCAGCGCCATGCACGATGCCATGCAATACGACCGCTACTGGTTTGCCGATAAGTGCCCCGATGCGGCAACGCGCCAGCGCATCATGGAAGCCTGCCCCTTTGACGCGCTGGTTCAGGACAAGGAGAATGAGGCTGAAATCCACCTGCATCCTGAGCAGTGCAATCAGTGCGGACGTTGTTTGCAGGTGGCTCCACCGGGTAGTTTGAAAATTGACCCGATCAATTTCCATTCGTTCCAGGAAGCGTGCGCCATCAGCGTTAGCATTTCGCTGGGCACCTTTGCCCCCGGCAAAGCCGTACATCTTAATCTGGCTACATTTATGACGCCGCTGTGTGATTGTTTTGGCTTTACCAGCATGCCCATTTTACCCGATGCCGGTATTTTTGGCTCGGATGACATTATTGCCCTGGAACAGGCCACGCTGGATGTTATTGCCAAAACCCGCCTCATTGAAGAGAACATTCCAACGAGCATGGAAGTTCACACCCGCGAGGGTCATCCCTTCCGCTGGCTACACGGGCCGTATAAAGACCCGTATCTGGTGGTGGAATACGGCGAGAAACTTGGCCTGGGGAGCCGTGATTATGAACTGATTGACGTGCTGCCGCTGGAGCAAATGGAACGCGAGCCGATGAGCAGTTATATTCCGGCATAGCCGGGAGAAACAGGAGTAAACCCATGATAGAAAAATTACCCTTTGGCAGAACAGGCCATCACAGTACTTGCACCCTTTTTGGCGCGGCCGCCTTGTGGTCCTGTACCCAGGCTGAAGCGGACCAAACGTTGGACGTGCTGCTGGAATACGGCGTCAACCATATTGACACCGCTGCCAGCTATGGAGAGGCCGAGTTGCGGATTGGCCCCTGGATGAAGCGTCATCGAAAAGATTTTTTCCTGGCCACCAAAACCGAACAGCGCACTTACCAGAAAGCCAAAGAAGAATTGCAACGCTCGTTAGACAGGTTACAGACCGACCACGTTGACCTGTGGCAAATTCACGCCATCACCGAGCCGGAACCCCTGGAAACGGCGTTGGGTCCGGGCGGCGCTCTGGAAGCCTTCATCGAGGCTCGCGAGCAGGGACTGGTGCGTTTTTTTGGCGTTACCGGACACGGCACCCAAATAGCCAAATTGCACCAACGCAGCCTGGAGCGATTTGATTTCGACTCGGTGCTGCTGCCTTACAACTATTTGATGATGCAAAATCCCCAATATGCGGCCGATTTTGAGGCGCTATACAAAATTTGCCGGGAGAAAAAGGTGGCCGTGCAGGCTATCAAATCCATTGCCCGCGGCCCCTGGGGTGACAAGGCCAAAACCCGCACGTGTTGGTATGAACCTTTTGAGGCTCAGGCCGATATTGACCGGGCTGTCAATTACGTGTTAAGTAGGCCGGGCATTTTTTTGAACACTGTTGGCGATATTGGCCTGCTGCCCAAAGTGCTTGACGCGGCCAGCCGTTTTCAACAAACCAGGCCGACAGATCAGGAGATGCAGAAAATGGTAGAGGCCACCGCCGCAGCGCCGCTATTTGTTTAAATGAATTCTCATTGTGATTGAAAGGAGATTAAAACATGGCTTTTACTTTACAAATTGGCGAAAAAGCGCCAGATTTTAAACTACCGGCCACGGATGGTAACACTTACCAGTTATCAGATTTTGACGACGCCAAAGTGCTGGTCGTCTTTTTCACCTGTAACCATTGTCCTTACGTATTGGGGTCGGATGAGGTGACCCGGCAAACGGCGGAGAAATTTGCGGCGCAGGGAGTCAAATTTGTGGGCATCAATGCCAACAGCAAACACACCTATCCCGAGGATGATTTTGACCACATGGTCTCCCGAATGGCGGAATACAAATTCCCCTGGCTGTACCTGTACGACGAGTCGCAGGAAGTGGCCCTGGCCTATGGCGCGCTGCGCACCCCGCACTTTTACGTGTTTGATAAAAACCGCAAACTGGTTTATACCGGGCGGGGCGTGGACAATCCCCGCGATACCGGCAAAATGACGGTGAATGATTTGGAGCGAGCCTTAACCGAGCATCTGGCCGGCCAGCCGGTGAGCGTTCCGCTCACCAACCCTATTGGCTGCAATGTTAAGTGGGAAGGCCAGGATGCTCACTGGATGCCGGCTGAAGCGTGCGATCTGGTGCTGTAATATCTGGCAAAAGAAATTGAATTCTACCCTATAGGGACAGGGCATTGTCCTGTCCCTACCAAACATTAACCAAACAACTGTATAGGAGGAACAAATGGACGCTTTAGAAGCAATCCGCAAACGTAGAAGTGTGCGCGATTATACCGGCGATCCCATCCCCCACGAAGTTTTAGAGACCATTATTGACGCGGGCCGCCTGGCCGCCTCTGGGAGTAACAAGCAGCCGTGGGATTTTATAATAATTACCGACCGGGAGATGATCAAAAAACTCAAGGTAGCCGCCCAGTGGATGGACAAAGCGGGGGCCATCATTGCCGTGGTGCTGGACCCGTCTTCTCGGTGGTGGCTGGAAGATGGTTCGGCGGCGGTGGAGAATATGCTCATTGCCAGCACCGCCCTGGGATACGGCTCCTGTTGGTTGGAAGGTTATACCCTGCCTTTGGAAAGTAAATTCAAAGAGCTTTTGGGCGTGCCGGAAGAAAAAAGGTTGTTAACCCTGGTGCCCATTGGCATGCCCGTAGCATGGCCCACCAAAGAAAAAAAATCCCTGGCGGAAGTCATTCATTGGGAAAAGTATGGGGGCTAAGGTGGACGCCATTGAAGTCATTATGACCCGCCGCAGTATTCGTCATTACACCCCTCAGCCCGTTTCAGAAGAATTGATTGAAAAGGTGTTGCGGGGAGCGATGGCCGCGCCCTCGGCTCGTAACGAACAATCCTGGCAATTTGTGGTGATTAACGACCGCGAAATCCTGAACGTTATTCCAAAGTACCACCAGTTTTCCGAGATGTTACGGGAGGTTCCGTTAGCCATTGTTGTTTGCGGTGACGTGCGCCGGGAGTCGCACCGGGATTATTGGCAGCAAAATTGTGCGGCCGCCACACAGAATTTGTTACTGACGGCGCACGCGCTGGATCTTGGCGCCGTATGGTTGGGCCTTTATCCGCGTGAAGATCGCGTGGCCAAAACTCAAGCCCTTCTTGGTTTGCCTGAAGGAGTCATTCCCATGGCCATTGTGGCGCTGGGTTACCCGGCCGAGGAAAAAAGCCCGTCAGATCGCTTTGATCCGGCCAAGGTGCATCGAAACAGGTGGTAATTATTATCGGTAAGGAGGATAATTATGGAATACCGTTATCTTGGCCGAACTGGCATGAAAGTAAGCCAGTTATGCCTGGGCGCAATGACGTTTGGGCGAGAGGCCGACAAAAAGACCAGTTTTCGGATGATGGACCGTTTTGTGGAGGCAGGCGGTAACTTTATTGATACTGCCGACGTGTATACGCGCGGCGTATCTGAAGAGATTGTGGGGCGCTGGCTCAAAGGGAAAACCCGCGATGATTTTGTGATCGCCACCAAGGTTCGTTTTCCAATGGGCGATGGGCCAAACGACCTTGGCTTGAGCCGTAAACATATTATGGCCGGGATAGAAAGTAGCCTGCGTCGCCTGGGTACAGATTACATTGACTTATATCAAGTTCACTGCTGGGACCCTGGCTCGCCGTTGGAAGAAACCTTGAGCACTTTGCATACGCTGGTGCAGCGTGGAAAAGTGCGCTACCTTGGAGCCAGCAACTACAACGGCTGGCAGTTGCAAAAAGCCATTGACCTGAGCAAACAAATGGATTGGGAGTCTTTTGTGTCGTTGCAACCGCTTTATAACTTGCTTGACCGCAATATTGAGTGGGAATTGGTGCCGGTGAGTTTGAATGAGGGTTTGGGCATCATCCCCTGGAGTCCGTTGCGCGGCGGTTGGTTGAGCGGCAAATATCGCCGGGGTATGGCTGCGCCGCCATCTGGCACGCGGGTGGAAATTGCGGAGAAAGAAGGTTGGAGCGAGTCCTGGTCGGCCTATGCCAACGAACGAACCTGGAGCATTTTGGACGTGCTGTTTGCCGTGGCGGAAGAAACCGGCAAATCGCCGGCGCAGGTGGCCTTGAACTGGTTGATCCACCGGCCTGGCGTTACCGCCCCTATTACGGGAGCGCGGAACCTTAAACATCTGGAAGACAACCTGGGCGCAGCCGGCTGGGCGCTGAGTGACGATCAGATGGCGCGCCTCACCGAAGCCAGCGAGATGACCCCGGCGTATCCCTACAGTTTCATCAGAAACGCTGCCAGACTACGGGAATAACAAGAGTTGAAACCTATAGCTTAACCCAATACTGCCTGGGCGTGGTAGAGCATTTGTCTACCGCGCCTTTTTTTTAGGCTGCCCCAAGTTTTTCTCGCTTCTGTTCCTAAAGATCAGGCGCAGGGGGACACCCACAAACCCGTAATGTTCACGCAATTTGTTTTCCAGGTAACGTTGGTAACTAAAATGAACCAGTTGGGTGTCGTTAACAAAAAAAACAAAGGTAGCGGGATTGACCCCGGCCTGGGTGGCGTAAAAAAATTTCAGACGATGGCGGTGGGTGCCTTTGGGTGGGTTTTGGGCTACCGCCTCGCGTAGCAGGCGATTGACTTCGCCGGTGGGGATGCGGCGCAGACTTTCGGCATACACCTGGAGGGCCAGCGGCAGCACTTTGTGGACGCGCTGGCCGGTTTTGGCCGAAATAAAAAGAATGGGTACGTATTCTAAAAATTTCAACTCGGCCCGAATCTTTTCGGTGTATTGTTTGAGGGTATAGGTGTTTTTTTCCACGGTATCCCACTTGTTCACCAGCACCACCACACTTTTGGCTTCTTCAATAATGTAACTGGCAATGTGGGCGTCTTGCGCGGCCACCATTTCACCGGCGTCAAGCAGCAGCAGGCACACGTCGGCCCGGTTGACGGTTTTAACGGTGCGGAGCAGGCTGTGTTTTTCCACGCCCGGTTTTATTTTGCCCCGGCGGCGGATGCCGGCAGTGTCAATCAAAATCAACTCCTGGCCGGCGTACGCTATGCGGGTATCAACGGCATCGCGGGTGGTGCCCGGCACGTCAGACACAATCACCCGTTCTTCGCCCAACAGCTTGTTGAGCAGCGACGACTTGCCCACATTGGGCCGTCCCAAAATGGCAATTTTAAGCGCGTCGTCCGCTTCATCTGCCGCTTTTGCCGGGGGTAAAGATTCAACAATTGCGTCCAGTAGATCGCCGGTGCCGGTGCCGTGCAGGGCCGAAACAGGAAAAGGATCGCCCAGGCCCAGGGTGTAAAATTCTACCGCCTCTTCCCGCCGTTGTTTATTATCGGCTTTGTTAACGGCCAGCAGCACCGGCTTTTCGGTGCGGCGCAGTAGTTTGGCAATATCTTCATCGGAGCCGGTAATGCTGGTGCTATCTACCACAAAAACAATAACGTCGGCTTCAGCAATGGCAATTTCAACCTGGGCGCGGATCTCTTCTAAAAAGAGGCGGCTGGAAACGCCGGCCTGAAATCCGGTTTCCCCGGCCTGGCGAGGCAACGAGGGGCCAAGTTCAAGACCGCCGGTATCAACTACCATAAAATCGCGCCCACCCCAGTCGGCCTCGCCGTAGAGCCGGTCCCGGGTGGTGCCGGCCAGGTCTTCAACAATGGCTTTACGCTGGCCTACCAGGCGGTTGAACAGGGTTGATTTGCCCACGTTGGGCCGGCCCACCAGGGCCACGATGGGTATTGGGGCGGAACGGGTTTGTTTCTGGTTCACTTTGTCTCCATTTATTGGGCCTGGGGAGTGGCTGTTGCGCCGGCCAGGGGAGTGGCCGTAGGCGCAAAACGGGAGATATTGGCCGTGGGCGTCGGGCTGGGCGAAGGGGTAGGGGTTAGGTTTGAACCAATGGCCACTTCAATGGTGTCAGGCAAAATGGCGTCAACCCGAAACTCTTCCGGCAAAAATACGGTGGGCTGAACTTTGTGCGTGCCCGGCGCCAGCCCAAAAAGATCAACAATCACTTCCACGTCGCTGGCCTTGAGCGTTTGTAATTGGGGAATAGGGCCAGATAAGAATACGTCGGCCCGCTCCGGCGAGGCTTTCCACCAGTAGTTGGGGTCAATGCCCTGCTGGGTGATGGGTCGTTGCAGGATGATGCCGTCTTCAATGGCCGCTATCTCTACGGTTACCTGCACGCCGCTGGGGCCTTTGTTTTGTTCATCGGCCAGCACTACGGTGATGCCGTTGGGTAGATTCAGGGGCACGGTGCGGACAATATTTTCGGTGGCCTGGCTCAAATCAATTTGGGCTGTTTCCACAAAACCCGGGATTGAGCCAAGCACTTGGGGATTGCCCACAATGGTCAAGGTGGGCGGGTTAACAGAGATATTACTGACTCGATAACCCGGCGCAGCCTGACCCACCACCACGGCCCTCACCGATACGTCTTTATAACCAAATCGTTGCTCTATGGGCAAGGTTACTTTAACCCGGTCGGGAGATAGGGTCAGGCCATTGATGGTCTGGTCACTGCGGTCGCGGATTGTGACATTGCTGATGCGGACAATGGTTTCTTTGGAGCCACGGATATAAATTTCGCCGACGGCTTTGGCTACCTGGCTGATCAAAGATTCAGGGCCTCTGATTACCACTGTCTCCGGCTCGGCGGTAGGCGTTCTGCTCACATAACCCAGGGGCGGCGTGTCCATAACCTCAATTTGTATGGGCATAGAAATAGCCTGTTCAACCTGTAGGGTCAGGCTGGCCGCTTCCGGTTTTTTTTCAATGATTTCTACATCGGGGTCTGAGACAGCAACCTGGACGGGCACTTCGTTGAAGCCCGCCGCCAGTTTTGACAGGTCGAGCGTGGCTTTAAATTTGGAGGTGCTCAAGGTTTGCCAACTGCTTTCCGGGGCGCGGAGTCGCAAACGAACCGTTTCCGGCAACGTGTCCGTAACAATCAATCCTTCGGCGGGGGGGATGATTTCAATAGGAATGTTTTGGTTAAAAATGGCTTCACGGGGGGGATTTTGTTGATTGATGGCGGTCACCCAAACCAGTGTTGCCAGAATTAAAGATATAAGAATGCTGGTAAGATTTCTAAAAAATTTCCGTACCAAAAAAAGACATCCTTGTTATTCGGAGTGTGACTGCGTCTGGGCCGTGGACTCTATTTTGGTCCATCCCAGGCGTTGCAGGATAGCCCGCAGGGGACGGCGCCAGATAGAAACTTGCGCGGGCGACATATATAAAGCCTGCAACATTTGTTCCAGCCCTTGCTGGTCTAAACCACGAATCAGTTGGCCATTGTGGGCAATTGAGATGCCCCCGGTTTCTTCAGAAACAACAACCACCACCGCATCTGTTGTTTCGCTAATGCCCAGGGCAGCCAGGTGGCGGGTGCCTAACAATTGTTTGGTGGTACTGGTAGCCTGGCTCAGGGGCAGGATAACGCTGGCTGCGATAATTTTGTTGTTGCGGATCACCACGGCCCCATCGTGCAGGGTAGTGCCGGGTTCAAAGATGGTTCTCAATAGATCAGAGCTAACCAGCGCATCGAGCCGCACGCCGGTTTCAATATGATCTTCCAGCCCGGTGTTATGTTCAAAAACAATCAGCGCGCCATGTTTTAAGCGCGACATTGACAGGACGGCTCGACTGACCGCCTCAATGGACTGGTCAATGCGGGTATGCTGGCCGGACGAGGTGAATATTTTACTGGTGCGTCCCACCCGTTCCAGGGCGCGGCGGAGTTCCGGCTGAAAAACTACGGGGATAGCCACCAGGAGGGCCGGTAAAGCCCGGTCAATGAGCCAACTAAAAGCAGTGAGCGTATTAAAAGCGCTGGCTACAATAATGGCCAGCACCGATAAAATTAAAATACCTCTTAAAAGTTGTTCAGCCTGGGTGCCCTGGATCAACATTAAAATCCAGTAGAAGACTAGGGCAACCAGCAGTATGTCTATGATACTGCTAAGATCAATTCTTGACAGGTTATAAAAAAGGTTAGACACTTTTACTTGGCCAATTGATGGCAAGCTATTAGATAGTCCCTCCACTAATTTGAGAGAGCAGCCGGTGATAACCCTCGGCATCGTCTGGCCCTAATTTGAGGATAGCCTGAATGGTTTGGACGGCCTGGTCGCGGAGGCCATGTTCTAGTTGCATTTCCCCCAGGGCGTCGTATTCAGCAATTGCCTCCCGATTCATCCCATTCTGGGCGTAGGCCACGGCCAGGCGTTGGCGTAGCGACATGTCGTCGGGATGAACTGAAACCAATTCTCTAAGTAATTCCAGGGCTTTGGGTGGATTTTGGCGTTGATACATGGATAAGAGATTATCCAGGCCGGCAATAGCTTGGTTAATTTTGTTTTGTTTATAATAAAGGTCAACTAATTCTCGTTGCGTGCGCTCATCGTTGGGTTTGATTTTTACCAGCTCTTCATAAGCGGCTGTGGCCCTGGCCCAGTCAAAACGCTGGTTATAGATGTCGCCCATACGTTTGAGAATTTCTATGCGCCAGGTATCAGCATTTTGAGCAGAAGCCGCCAGGCGTGAAGCTTCACTATATTTTTCAAGCGCTCTATCCACCTGGGCCAATTGATAATAAGAGTCGGCCAGGATGAGATATTGGTCAAGGGCCTGTTCTACATTGTTGAGAGAGATATAAAGGTCTATTAATTTGGAACGTACCGTTACGTCCATGGGAGCCAAACGCAATATTTTTTGATAAATATTGCTAACCTGATCGGGTAAGTTGCGCATTTCATAGACCTTGGCCACGTAGAGGTACTTTGAAATCGCCTGGTCGGTTTTTTCTTGTTTGAGCAAAATATCGGCCAGCCGGATATGCAGGGGCAAATAAAAAGGCGCTTTCTGAATGGCCAACAAACATTCTTCGGAGGCAGTCATGACCATATTTCTTTTTAGATGTTCCGTGGTCAGGGCCATGGCCGTAATTGTCACCTCAGTTTCGGGGCTTTCCAGGTATTCGGCCAGGCTCATGACACCATTTTCAGTGACATTTTGCATACGTTGGCGAGCCAGGTAGGCCTTCTTTTCCCATTCAGGGTGGGCAAAGAAGGTTTTGAGGGTGGTAATAAAATCATTGATTTTGTTGACATCGCCTGCGGCCAGATATTTGTCGGCCAGCGTTTTGTAATACTGGTTTAGGTGTTGGGCCTGGTCGCCACTGAGGGTTTGCAAGTCCACTGTTTTAACCACTTCAATAAAGTACTTGAGGGCTGAATCAAGTTTGTTGGCGGCATGATAAACTTCGCCCAGGGCAAACTGAGAACTCAGATTGTACTGGCGGTCCTGGGCCGCCTGTTTCAGCATTTTAGCGGCTGCCTCTAATTGTTCTAATTCTTTATATAAAAGTCCCAGGTTAAAGTATAAGGCCGGCCGGGCCAATCCCCCTTTAAGCGCTTGTTGGCAATTTTGGGCTGCTTCAGCCAACTGTTTGCGACCTTGTAAATCAATGGCCTGCATAATGAGCATGGTATTGGGATTGTTTGCATCTTCAAAAACAACATTTGCCAACTCGGCCAAAGCGTTTTGTTGCGCTGTTTTAACCAGGCCGCCCGTGCGAGTTGGACGTGATTCAGTCTCCTCTATGGCAAAGGGATCTTCTCCAAAAAAATCTTCATCCTCATACAAATTTTCATCGGGCAGATCCATCATTGGGGCGGGTGGAGGCGGGGGCGGGGTTTCGCTGATTTCGTCGGGCCGGATGGGAGTGTTGTTTTGCAGGGCTTCGTAGGCGGCGGTAATACCGGGGTCGTCGGGCAACAGTTGTTCGGCCTTTTCAATTTGCTGTACGGCCTGGTTACGATCATTTCGGCGCTGAAAAATGGCTGCCAACCTTAACCACTCGCGCGCCGCCCGTCGCGGATGGCCCTGTTGGGCCAGCCCCTCGGCCAGTTTGGCCTGGGCGTCTGTTTGATCGGGCACTAACTTGGTGGCGCGTTGCCAAAAGTCAATGGCCGTGTCAAGGTTGTTTTTAGAGGCAGCAATATTACCCACCCGCAGATAGGTTTCGGCGGCGGCGTCTAACTGTCCGGTTCGCTCTTGCAGGTCGGCAATGTAACTGAGGGCCTGCTGGTTGGTAGGGTTAATTTTGAGGGCGTGTTGAAAAGCCTTCCTGGCTATGTCGGTTTGCCCGGCAGAAAGAGATGCCAGACCAAAACCCAGCACGGCGGCCTCATTGTTGGGAAATTCGGCCAGGGCAAACCGATAGGCCTTGCTCGCTTCTGCCCAATTTTTTTGGGCGCTAAATTGTTCGGCCTGGGCCATTGCTGCTTGAAATTTTTTTTGATCACCAGCCACTTTGGCGTCTCACCTTAAACTTTGATTTTCGAGTAATGAGTTAGCTTATAAACCCTGGCGAAGGTTACCCAAAACCTCCGCCAGGGTAGGTGAACAAAAAGGTCAGGATGTTACTGCTTTGAGGTGTGATTTTTTTATCATTAGGAGTATACCACAACTAAATACAATAGAAAAGCATTGTAAACCTTAAACAATTTATAACCGTTCTACAAAGCTTGCGCTGGTCAGGGCACGGACTTGCTCCAGGCTGGCGCCGGGCATTAATTCTATCAGGGTGAGCTGACCTTCTATAAATTCAAAAACGGCCAGTTCGGTGATGATGAGATCAACCGCCCCCACAGCCGTTAACGGCAAGGTGACCTGGGGCACAATTTTGGGTTCATTCTGGCGGCTGGTATGGGTCATGGTAATAATCAATCGTTTGGCCCCGGAAGCCAGGTCCATCGCCCCCCCTACGCCCAGGAGAGGTTTGCCCGGCACAGCCCAGTTGGCCAGGTTGGCCATCTGGTCAACTTGCAGCGCCCCCATAATGGCTACATCTATGTGCCCCCCCCGAATCATAGCAAACGAGGCGGCGCTATCAAAATAAGAAGCGCCGGGCAAAGCCGTAACCGGCTGCTTGCCCGCATTAACCGGATATTCCATTGCCCCGCCGCTTTCAGGCGTGGGGCCAACCCCCAGCATGCCGTTCTCGGTATGCAAAATAATTCCATCTTGGGGAGAAATAAAATCGGCTACCAGGGTAGGGATGCCGATGCCCAGGTTGACCACATCGCCGCGCTTTAACTCGGCAAAGGCGCGTTGGGCCATATTCAAGCGGGCCGGGTCGGTATCTTTGTTGTTACTGCTCACCGCGGCAGAACTGCCCAAATCTGCCAGAGTGGTGTGAGCCTGGACCAAATAATCCACATAAAGGCCGGGAGTAACAATCTCGTCGGGCGACAGCGCCCCAACCGGCACAATCTCTTCCGCTTCGGCAATCACCATGTCGGCGGCAGTGGCCATAGCCACGTTAAAGTTGCGTTCGGTCAACCGATATACCAAATTGCCGGCGGTATCCGCGCGATAGGCTCGAATCAGGGCTACATCCGCCCGCAAAGCCGGAACAAAAACGTGTTCCACTCCATTGATGATTTTCTTTTCGTGTTGTTCGGTTAAAATGGTGCCGGCGGCCGTGGGTGTATAAAAACCGCCAATGCCGGCCCCGCCGGCGCGGATGGCTTCAGCCAGTGTGCCCTGGGGGATCAACTCGACCACCATTTGTTTAGCATGCACCGCTTGTAAGGCTTCCGGGTTAGAAGTGAAAAAAGAGCCAATGGCCTTGCTGATTTGTCCCTGACGCAACAAACGCCCGCCGCCCAGTCCCGGCTCGCCGACATTGTTGGAAATAATGGTAAAATTCTTAACCTCACGTTCGGCCAGGGCATGTAAAATATGCACCGGATTGCCCGTCATGCCAAAACCACCAACCATTATCGTGGCCCCATGGGGCACCAGGGCGGCTGCTTCTGCTGCGGTCAGTTGGGGTACAGTTTTCATTGTTGGATGTTGCCTCCTCTTTGAGTGAGCTTAAATTTATGGTTCAGCCGATTCTACACCTCTCTGCTAACATACACAAGCCGATGGATGACATCTGCCCAGGCAAGAATGGGTTGGGGACTGGGGATACATGGGTTGGTCGCTAAACGTTGCTCCCCTGGTCAAGATATGGTAAAATTTCGCCTCGAAATGTTAAAATGACAACCCATTGATAAACATGTGTCACAAGAGGTTAAATAATGAAATTGGTTGAAATTTATGTTAATGATAACGAAGTGGCCGGAGAGTATGTAGCCCAGGCATTTTTTGAATGGAACGGGCAGGAATGGGAAATGACAGTAAAAGCCGCCGGCAAGGCCGAGGCCGAAGCCCTGGCTAAAACGCAGGCGGAAGCCTATCTCAAAGCATGGGCCGAGAACCAAACCGCGGCCAATGACAAATACGGGGTTTATCCCTATTAAAGACAGGTTTTTATGGCTGACACCTTACGCGATTATCTTGATTTTGCCGTTGAAATGGCATGGCAGGCCGGACAACTTACCCTGGGCTATTTTCAAACCGGTCTCCGGCCCGACTTCAAAGCCGACGAGTCTCCGGTAACGGTAGCCGACCGCCAGGCCGAACAACTTATCCGTAGGCGTATTGAAGAACGCTACCCCCATCACGTTGTCATTGGGGAGGAATTTGGCGGCGAAGAACTATTGATGGAAGCAGCAGGCGCTTCTCACCGTTGGATTATTGATCCCATAGACGGCACGCGCTCTTTTGTGCGGGGAGTGCCGCTTTATGCTATTCTCATCGCTCTGGAAATTGAAGGCCAAAGCCAGGTGGGCGTGGCCCATTTCCCGGCCCTGAACGAAATGATTGCGGCGGCCACCGGAGAAGGTTGTTGGTGGAATGGCCGGCGCGCTCAAGTTTCTCAAGTGAAACATTTAAAAGAAGCCCTGGTGGTTCATTATGATGCGGCGGCCTTTGCCAAACATGGCCGGGCTGGAGCCTGGCAGCGGTTACAGCAGTTGGCCGGTTATCGGGCCGGTTGGTGTGATGCTTATGGTTACTTATTGGTTGCTACCGGCCGGGCCGAGCTGATGCTTGACCCGGTAATGAATGTTTGGGATTGCGGGGCGTTGTTACCCATTGTGCAAGAAGCGGGGGGGCATTTTGGCGATTGGCAGGGGAATCCCACCATTTACGGCCATGAAGCCCTGGCTACCACCCACACGCTTCTGCCGGAAGTTTTGCGGGTGATAAATGGTTAAAAAGATGAACGATAACGACGAACGACCAAAGACGAAAGACCAAATTGATCACTCATTGGTCATTGAGCGTTGGAAACAAAATTTGTGATTTAAGGAGTTTTATTGCCCAAGGTATTTGCTTATAAAAGCATCCAGGCCTGCCTCGTACTGTTTGCCCGAAATGAAAATCCCTTCATTGTGCCCACCCTTGAGGGCCAAAAATTCCTTTGGCTCCGGCGCAGCGGCCAATAACTGCTTTCCATGACTGTAGGGAATGATGTCGTCGTCTGGGCTGTGCACCACCAGCACCGGGCAATTTATTTGGGGCAGACGCGCCAGGGTATTGTATTTAAAACGGGCCAGCAGCCGGACCGGCAAAAAGGGATAATACTTGGCCGCCACATCCGGCACCGAGGTAAAGGTTGATTCCAAAATCAGCGCGCCGGGATTATTTTGTTGGGCCAGCCGCGCAGCCACCGCCCCGCCCAATGACCGGCCAAAGAGGATGATCTGGCCGGGGGGAATTTGTCGTTCTTTAACCAGATAATGCCAGGCCGCCTCGGCATCCAGATAAGTGCCCTGTTCCGAAGGTTGGCCCTCACTTTGGCCGTAACCCCGGTAATCAATGATCAGAACGCTCAAACCCAGGCGATGGAAAATTTCAAGCGAATCCAGACGGTGAGAAATATTGCCCGCATTCCCGTGCAAGAATAAAACTACCCCTCTGGCCTCTTCAGCCGGGATGAACCAGCCGGAGAGTTTTACCCCGTCTGTTGTCTCTAACCACACGGCTTCGTAGGCCAACCCAATGTCAGCCGGAGTGGCCGTAATTCTGCGGGTAGGGAAATAGATCAAACGCTCCTGGATAAAAAAGAAAAAGGCGACCAGGCTGATATACAAAACAATACCCAAAATAATAATTAAGCCCATTTGTTTCATTCGGTGATGATGGCAGGCAGTTTGGCGCTTTAACAATAAAAATTTCCCCAAAAGCAAGGGGTTTGACGACTGTAGCAAATGGCCCAGATCGTCAAATAATTTATTGGAGAACACCGTCACCCACCCAACAAAAAATCCTGCCGGGTTTCAGCAGGATTTTTTTATAGCAGGTTCGGCCAATGAGCCCCCAGGGACTCGAACCCTGAACCCGCTGATTAAGAGTCAGCTGCTCTGCCAGTTGAGCTAGGGGCCCACCCG
>JAFGDY010000187.1 GCA_016931895.1 Anaerolineae bacterium | reverse complement strand
CAGGTAGTCAGCCGGATGACGGCAGAACAACAGACATTGGCCCTAAAGTTTATTACCGAATGTCGCTCCGGGACCGGCTTTTGGGCCGATCTCAAACATCGCAGCGGCGATTTAGGCCGGATTACCGCGCCCACGCTCATCATCCACAGCCGGTTTGACGGCAGCGTTGATTTTTCGCATGCCGAGTACACCGCCCAACACATTCCCCATGCCCAATTGTTTGAGGTACCGGCGGAAAGTCACCTGATGTGGTTTGGCCCGGCTCATGCTCAAATTGAGGCTAAACTTACCGAATTTTTACAAGAAGCTGTGCTGAAGAATCGTACCTGACCCCTAATACCTCTTGTAGGAACATCTAATCTGATCTAAACAAACATTTTAGAAGCATTGTGCTTGTAGGGACTTCATCAACAAATCAGACAATCTAGTTGGCTTGTTTTTGTCTAATTTCATTTTTTTAGTTATAGTACTCATAAAATGAATACTTATTAAATGAATATACTTGGAGGAACTAAAAACAATGTCTCACAAACTGTCCCGATTTTTGAGTTGGCTTTTAATCAGTATCCTTTTGATTGCCGTAGTTCCCTGGCCTGTTCTGGCCGCGCCGCCGGGCCAATCAACTGTTACGTGTGTGGAAACTTACACCATCCAGGCGGATGACTGGTTGAGCAAAATCTCGGCCAAATTTTTGGGCGACATGTTGGCCTACCCGGCCCTGGTAGCCGCCACCAACCAACAACATGTCCAGGACTCCACGTTTGCCCAAATTACCAACCCGGACGTAATTGAGGTTGGCTGGAAAATTTGCGTTCCCTCCGCCGAAGAAGCCCAGGCCCTATTGCTTTCCTCGGCCACGATGGGGGGGGAAGTGATGGTTGCCGACGCCCTGGGGCGCACCCTGATTTTTCCTCAACAGCCCCAACGTTTTGTCTTTGCCGGGCGAGCCAACACCCTGGTGGCCGATGCCTTCTACATGTTTCCTGAAGCAAGCCAACGCCTGGCCGGAATCGAGCGAGGTAACCAGTCGGGAAATGATTTTTTGGCCGTTATTGACCCGGCTTATGGCGACAAAATCTTTTTGGAACAAAACGTCGGGCCAGAGCAAATCGCCCCGCTCAAGCCGGATGTGGTTCTGCTCAAAAGTTTCATGGCCGAAAAACTTGGCCAACCCCTGGAGCAATTGGGCATTTCCGTGGTCTACGTTGACCTGGAAACCCCTGAACAATATGACCGGGACATCGCCATCATGGGCCAGTTGTTGGGCAATCCGGCCCGCGCCCGGGAAATTCTCAATTTTTACCAGCAGCGGGTAGACCGGGTGCGGCAGGCCATGGCCGGCCTTACCGCCGAGCAAAAGCCAAACGTCTTGCTGCTTCAATACAGCGACAGGGGCGGCGAGGTCGCCTTTAACGTGCCCCCCGCCACCTGGCTGCAAACCACTATGACCGAGCTGGCCGGCGGAACGCCGGTTTGGACAGAAGCCGCCGAAAAAGGCGGCTGGACCGTGGTTGGCTTTGAGCAAATTGCGGCCTGGAACCCGGATCAGATTTACGTGATCAACTATTTTGCCGACCCTGTGGCCGTGGTGGAGCAGCTCAAAACCGACCCCAAGTGGCAGGAACTCAAGGCGGTGCAAAACAATCAACTTTACGCTTTTGCCAAAGATTTCTACAGTTGGGACCAACCCGACACCCGCTGGATTTTGGGGCTACAATGGCTGGCTACCAAAATTCAGCCAGAACGAGCCGCTGGGATTGACCTTCAGGAAGCGCTCAACGAGTTCTACACTCAGATGTATGGCCTGGATCCGGCCACCATCCAGGCCGAGGTGACGCCGCTACTGAAGGGGTTGTAATTTACCCATGCAATTTACCCCGTACCGCGTTTCTCCGGCCCGGTTGTTGTGGCTGCTGGCGCTGGGCTTGTTGCTGGTGTTCCTGCTGTCGGTTTTTGTGGGGCGTTACCCGGCCCCTTACTGGATGTCGCCCGGCCTGTTACAGGAGGACGCCCTGGCCCAGCGCCTGGTCTTTTCCTTGCGCCTGCCCCGCCTGTTGACGGCTTTGTTGCTGGGGATGACCCTCTCTGCCTGCGGCGCTGTGTTGCAAATGGTCTTTCGCAACCCGCTGGTGGAGCCGGGCTTTTTGGGCGTGTCCCAGGGCGCAGCTTTTGGCGCAGCCTTTAGCATTTTGTGGATTGGCTCATCGCCGGTGGTGATTGAAATTCTGGCCACGCTGTTTGCCCTGCTGGGCCTGCTTTTGTCGTACACGCTGGCCCGGCAGTGGCGGTTTGGCGGCTGGGCGTTGCGCCTGATTCTAGCCGGAATTGCGGTGTCGGCCCTCTTCTCCGCCGGAGTCGGCGTTTTAAAATACCTGGCCGACCCCCTGACCCAATTGCCGGAAATCACCTTCTGGCTGCTGGGCGGCCTGTGGAGTGTCACCTGGCGCGACCTGCTGTACATTTTGCCCCTGGTTTTGCCCGGCTTGGCTTTGGTTTACCTGATGCGCTGGCGGCTGAACCTGCTTTCCTTAAACGACGAAACCGCCTTTTCTCTGGGCGCGGCCCCGGGCCGGGAACGTGGCTTGCTGTTGGTGGCGGCGGTGGCCGCCACCGCTGCCGTTATCTCCGTTAGCGGGGTGGTGGGCTGGGTGGGCCTGATTGTGCCTCACCTGGCCCGGCGCCTGGGCGGGGCCAATGCCCAATTTACCGTGCCCATCTCAATGTTGGTTGGCGGCATTTTTGTGGTGATTTGCGATAACCTGGCCCGCACCTTATTGCCCGGCGAAATTCCCCTGGGCATTTTGACCTCGCTCATTGGCGCGTTGATTTTTATCGGCCTGATGCTGAGCGCCAACCTGGGGTTACGCCAATGAACAACCGGCCCATCATTTCCCTTGACCGGCTGCGCTTTAGCTACCATCCAGGGGGGGCAACAGTTTTGGACAGCCTCTCTCTGGACATTCCGCCCGGCACAATTACGGCCATTTTAGGCCCTAACGGCGCGGGCAAAACCACCTTGCTGCACGTCATCCTGGGATTACTGTCTCCTCAATCCGGCCAGGTCTGGCTCAAGGGCCGGCCCCAGGCCGACTACTCTCGCGCTGCTTTGAGCCAACTGATTGGGTTAGTGCTCCAGGCGGAGTATATCCCCTTCAACTTCACCGTTTGGGAGTACGTGTTGCTGGGACGCGCCCCCTATCTGGGTCTGCTCGATTTGCCCTCAGATCAGGATTACCGGCTGGCCCTGGCCGCCCTTGAAACATTGGGTTTAGCCGACTTGAAACATCGTTCGTTCCTGGAGTTGAGCGGCGGCGAGCGGCAAATGGTAATGCTGGCCCGGGCCATTGCCCAACAAACCTCCATTCTGCTGTTGGATGAACCGACCTCGCACCTGGATTTGAGCAACAAAAGCCGGATTTTGCAGGTCTTAAGCACCCTGTCCGGGCAAGGGGTGACCATTGTTTTAACCACCCACGAACCGGACGTGGCTATCGCCATTGCCCGCTACCTGGTTTTAATGCGGGCCGGCCGCGCCCTTGATAGCGGCCTGCTGGAACAGACCCTGACCGCAGAAAAGTTGGAGATCACTTATGGCGTTCCGGTACGGGTCGCCCGGGTTGATGGGCGGCCGGTGGTTTTGCTTGATTGAGATGGCAGGAGTTGCGCCTTCTCTGTTCATTATTACCGGCGAGAGGAATGTCGGCAAAACCACTTTTTGTCGTTATCTGGTTAAGCTGGCGCAAGAAACAGGCCGGCAAGTGGCCGGAATTCTATCTCTGCCTGTTTTTGAGCATAACCAAAAAGTTGCCATTGCCGCGCAAAATCTGCGCACCGGACAGCGGCGCCGGCTGGCCATTCGGCGGGAAGCCGGGCAGCAACCTATTGCCGGATCGCCCACCCCCGGCTGGAGTTTTGACCCGGCGGTTCTGGCCTGGGGCAATACGGTATTGCAAACAGCCTGTCCCTGCGACCTGTTCATTGTTGACGAGTTAGGGCCGCTTGAACTTGAATGTGGTAAAGGGTGGCTGGCCGGATTATTGGCCCTGGATGCCGGCCATTATCGCCGGGGGCTGGTGGTCATCCGGCCCGAATTGCTGGCGGTGGGGCAAAAACGCTGGCCTGCGGCTGAAGTTGTCTCTATTCCGCCCGGGGCCAACCTTTCCTCGATGGCCCATAACTTGGCCCGCCGGCTATGGAGAGGTTGACTTTCTCGTCAGCTGGAATATTTTTTTGATCAGCGAGGGATATGCCGATGAGTCCTCGATCAAGCCTGCCGTTGACAATTGAATATGCCTTGTTAGGTTTGCTGCGCCCGCAACCAGGGTATGGTTATGAAATTTACCGGCAACTGGCCGATCCCACCGGCCTGGGCCTGGTTTGGCGGGTGAAACAAAGTAAAGTGTATGCGCTGCTGGACAAATTGGAGCAGCGGGGCTACGTAAGCCAAACCCTTGAACCGCAAGAGTCCCTGCCGCCGCGTAAGATGTTTGCCCTGACCGAATTGGGCCGGCGGGCTTTTTTGGATTGGGCGCAAAGCCCGGTAGACCGGGGCCGTGGTTTTCGATTGGATTTTCTGGCTAAATTCTATTTTGCCCGGCAAGAAGGGGACACAGTGGCCCGGACCTTACTTGAGCGGCAGCAAGCCGCCTGCCGGAATTGGCTGGCCGAGCAGCAAATCCTGGCCGAGGGCCTGGCCGATTCCCACCCGTTTGATTGGCTGGTGCATCAATTCCGTATTTCCCAGATAAAGGCCATGCTGGATTGGCTGAACACGTGCCGGGAATTGTAACTCTGGGCTGGCGATATGTCTGTGATTAAGTTCGGCCCCCAGCGGTGTGACCAGGGGAGTTTCCCCGGCGGTTATGGCTTAAATCTTGCCGGTGATAATCAAATTCGTCCCCGCCTGGATAGCTCTTTTTGTAGGTCCGCCAGGGACTGCCTGGCCTGGGCCACTGTTTCTTCGTCCGGGGCTTCGGGGCGGTAGGCGGCAATTTCGGCGGCGTTGGTCAAGCGGGCCAATGTTGGCCAGTCGCCCACCCGCCGGGCGTATTCGGCCAGAGCCTCCCAACGCTGGCGCGGCACGTAGCCTTTGTGGTTTAAAAGTTTGCTCGCCTGGCGGTAGAGTTTGAGAATAAGTTGGCGGCGGGGATGTGGCGGCAGGCAGGAGTAAGCCTCACCGCTTCCGGGGGTTTTGGCAGATAGGTTGAACTGTTTGACCAGAAAAATGAGCAACAAGGCCGCTCCTACCATCAATATCAGGCCCACCAGAACAGGCATAAATAAAACCAGGCCGGCCGCGCCGCCGTTCATGATTTGGCCAAGCGGCGCCGTGGACAGGTCAAGCCCAAAGAATTGGCCCTGATTGGCAAATAGCCAGTTTTGCACGGGCGTAGGGTAGGGCTGCGGCGTCCAGCCGGGGGTGGGGTCAAAAGGAACCCAGCCGTAACCTGGAAAATAAACTTCGGCCCAGGAGTGGGCATCGCTGAGTTTCACCTCGTAGTAGTTGGTGATAGGGTTATACGTGCCGGAACCGTACCCCGTAGTCAGGCGGGCCGGAATACCCAACGCGCGGGCCATTACCACCAAAGCCGTAACGTACTGCTCGCACATCCCTTCTTTATCCTCAAATAAAAAGGTGTCTACCACTTCCGCGCCGGGGGGATGGGGGGGCGGAAAGAAATTGTAAGTGTATTCGGTTAACAGGTGGTTGTTCAGGGCCAGCACTTTATCGTAATTGTTGGCGTAGGGAGCGGCCAGTCGCCCGGCCAGGTTTTTGGTCCGGTTGGATATTTGGCCGGGCAATTGTAAGTAGCGCCGGGCAATTTGGGGCGGGTACAACGCGGACGCCTGCCGCAGCAGCTCAGGGTCAAATTGGGGCCGGACAGAAACCACGCTGTAAGTAAAGCCGGGTTTGAGCGCCTGGGGCAGGCGCAGACCGTCGCCGCTGTCCAGGGAAATTTCATCGGCCGTGATAAAAATTTCAGCCGGGCGGTAGGCGGCAAAAACGAGGTTGGGTTGTTCCCGCACGATGGTAAAGGTTTGCACAATGCGCTGTCCCTCCCCGGCCCGGCCTTGGGCTGCCGGCGCGCCCAGCGGCGCGGGCAAAACGTAATGCACGCCTACCCGGGGGTCAATGGGGGTCAGGGTTTTATCGCTCTGGGTCCAAGTGACGCCGGTATAAAAGTCGTAACTGTGGCTGCGCCAATAACTGCGGCTGGGGCTGCGCACGTACATTACGGCGGCATCGCTCAGGCCGCCCCGGTAGCGTAAATCCAGGTTGTTGTTAAAACCGTAAAAGTAATCGCTTACGCCGTCGCTCCAGCCGTTAATTTGGACCAGCGGCACGCCGGGATTGATGATCTCCGCCCGGACGCCTCCTTCGAGCGGAATATTGATGGTAAAGGGGGGCACAATGGGATTGTTGGCAAAGCGGGGCACAACCATAAAAAGCGCAAGCACGGCCAGCAGGGCGGCTGCGCCATAACCCACGCCAAAAACCGTCATGGAACCGGCCTGAGTGGGGCTTTGGGTAGTTGAAGCCGGGTTGGGTTTAGGGCGCAGCGTGGCCGTTCTTAAGCCTTCCTCTTTGGCGGCCACAAAGTAAGCGGCCAGAGCCAACCCCGCAAACAGGATCAGGTAAACGGCCAGTTCCAGGGTGCGGCTTAAAGTGGCCACTACATAAAGATTGATCAGGCTGTGGAACAACGTGGTAAAAAGGCTGCGGCGATAGCGCAGGTCGAAACTGGTGATGGCCTGGGCAAAAACGGCAAATTGGGCTTGCGGCACCGTGGCCCCAATGGCCAGGCCAATGATCAGCCAGGCAAAGGCCACGTGAATGAGCATAAACATTAGGCCCCGCACGGCCGCGGTGCTTTGATCTAAATTACGATAACTGTACCAGTGGCCCAGGCTCATGCCCGCCGCCGCAATCAGCGCGTGAGGCCACAGGTCGGGTCGAACCCGCGCCAGGGCTAACAAAGGAGCCAACATGGCGGCCAGCACCATGAGCCGCACTTTCAGCGAACGCTCTATTTTTTTTGATTTCTCCCGTTTTGCACTTGAACCGGCCCGGTTCACCATGTTTCTATCGCTTCCGTCCAATTGTAGGGGCTGACCTGCTTGACTTCCAGCCCTCTTGTTTTTGTTACTTTAACGTTCTCCGGCATCGCGCCGCCGGGGGTGATGAAAACGGCCAGCGTTTGCCCGCCTTTGCGGGGTAAAGCGGCCAAAACCCGGGCCAGGGAAGGGTCGGGGTGGCTGGCCAGAACCACCAAAAAAGGAAACGGCGGCAAACCGGCGAGCAACTTGGCCAGCGGCTCCTGGCCATCGGGCTGCACTTTGGCCAAATAATTCAAGATGGCCCACCAACCCAAAGGGGTGGCCGGCGGCGCCCACCTGGGGCTGGCCCCCACCAGTCTAAAGGGAACGGCATTGCGGGTGGCATAATGGCCCAAACTGGCGGCCAGGCGAATGGCCGTTTCAAACGGGGAAAACTTGTCCTGAACGCCGCCGGCGGCTGCCAGATCAAGCGCCACCGTGAGAGAAGGTTGGTCTTCTTCGGCAAACTCTTTGACCACCAGTTTGCTTAGCCGGGCGGTGCTGCGCCAATGGATTTGGCGCAATGAATCCCCGGGGCGGTATTCCCTGGTGCTCATCACCTGGCTGCCCACGCCGACCCTGGCCGTTTGCCTTTCGGCCAATTCTCTTGTTTCCAACAGGCGCAGGCGTTGCAGCGGATGGTAATAGGGGTAGATCAAAATCTGGCCCGGCGTATCCAGCGCGCGTTTGAGGCTGAACAGGCCAAACGGCCCTTTTGAGCGCAAGGGCAGTTTGGAAAAAGTGTATAAACCTCGTCTATCGGCGCGGGTTTGATAGCTTAGGGATTGCGGTTGACCCTTAAAAAGTCCGGGGATGAAAAAGAACTGTTCCCGTTCGGCGGGCGGGGCAAAAGGGCAGAACTCAGCGCCGCTCACCAGAAAGGCCGGTTTAACGCCGGGATGGTTAAATTGAAGGGTAACTTCCAGGGCGTCGTCCTCGTAAAAAACCGGGGGAGACAGCTCAAGGCCGTTTTTGCCGTTGTTGTCGGCACTTTGGGCAAGTTTGTTTTCCCGGCCGGCGGACAGGTTGCGGAAATCGCGGCGGGCCTGGAGGGGGGTTAACATGCCCCGGGCATAAAAAAAGGAGACGATCAACACCGCCAGCAGGCCATCGGCCATGATATAAACCCAACCCACCTGGGTTTGGTTGGCCAGCAAGTACAGGCCGATGGCCAAAGCCAAAAATCCCCAACTGCGTTTGGTGGGCATGGCGTTTAATCCACCGGCACCGGCACGCTTTTTAGCACGGCGTCAACAATAGTTGCGGGCAACTCGCCGGAGCGCTCGTGGGTGATGAGGCGATGGCTCAATACGCCTGTGGCCACGGCTTTAAGGTCGTCGGGGGTAACAAAGCGGCGATGGTTTAAGAGGGCCATGGCCTGGGCCGCCCGTTGCAGGGCCACGCCGCCCCGGGGGCTGACTCCCAACAGCACGTCGGGATGGTTGCGGGTGGCGGTGAGCAATTTGATGATATATTCTTTAAGGGACCGCACCACGTTTACGCTTTGCACCAAAACCTGTAAAGCCAAAATGTGTTCGGGCGTGAGTACGGGTTTGATCTTTTGCAGGGGGTCCTCGTGCTCTTCTCTTTCCAAGATCAATACTTCGTCGGCAAATTGGGGATAGCCCAGGCTGAGCGAAATGAGAAAACGATCCAACTGGGCCTCGGGCAGGGGAAAAGTGCCGGCGGTTTCAATGGGATTTTGGGTGGCGATCAAAAAAAACGGTTCTTCCAGTTTGTACTGGTGGCCGTCAACGGTTACCTGGCGTTCGGCCATACTTTCCAACAAACTGGACTGGGTGCGCGGCGTGGCCCGGTTGATCTCGTCTACCAAAACAAACTGGGCAAAGAGAGGGCCGGGCGCAAACACAAAACGCTGTTCTTTTTGGTTGTAAATAGAAGCGCCGGTAATGTCGCTGGGCAGCAGGTCCGGCGTGCACTGCACTCGTTTAAAACGGGCGCTGATAGAGCGGGCCAGGGCCTTGGCTACCAGGGTTTTGCCGATGCCCGGCACATCTTCCAAAAGCAAGTGTCCCTGGCCCAAGATGGTGGTGAGAATAAGTTTTAATTTTTCGGGGTTGACCACCACCGCCTGGCTAACATTCTGCTGCAAGCGGTCAATGAGGTGCGCCGCCTGCTCAAGCGTCAACTTCGGCTGAAGTTGAGGATTTACCGGGGCCGGGGCTTTGGTGAGCAGCGGTTGGTTAAGCGTCATATTTTCTCCAAATTTAAGTGATCGTTGGGGAAATGGTTCACAGCGCCAACGACGAGGGACGGGCGACCAACGACGAACAATCAAATGCGTAACGAATCTGGTCATTCGTCGTTGGTCGTTGGTCATAGCCCCCCGGTCGCCGGTCAAAAAAAATGCGTTGATTTGTTGCGCTCTATGAACCATCCCTCGCCGGTAAAAAATTATATCATCAAACAGCAAATAGGGTCATGCTCAAGCTTGACCAAAGTTTGACCATTAAGAGACAGTATTAAATATACCGGGAGGTTAAGAAAAGGTCAATAGGAAAACTTAACCTTTTGTGCGGGGACGAGCATAAGCTACTACTGATACACCCTGGCCCGGCCGTTCAGACAGGCCATAACTTTTTGTTGAATGTAACTGAAATCGGCATCAAAGCGGACAAAGTCCAATTGGTCGGCGGGCACGGTGAGCACGGGGCACAGGGTAAAATCCTCAATCCAGGCGTCATAGAGTTCATTCAACTGTTGCAGGTAGAGCGGCGACACATCCCGTTCAAATTCCCGGCCCCGGCGCAAAATTCGCTCAATTAAAGTGGGCACGCTGGCCTTGAGGTAAATGATCAAATCCGGCGGGGGCAAAAACTGGATGAATTCTTGATACAGGCCGCGATACACATTAAAATCTCGCTCCGACATATTGCCCCGTTCGTACAAGTTGCGGGCAAAAATCTCGGCGTCCTCGTAGATGCTGCGGTCTTGCACCACCGGGTGAGGATGGTTCAGGATTTCTCGATGGCTACGTAAGCGGCTCGACAGAAAAAAGATTTGGGAGTGGAAACTCCATTGGCGCATGTCCTGGTAAAAGTCGGTTAAATAAGGGTTGTCGTCAACCGCTTCGTAAAATGGCGTCCAGTGCAAATTTTCGACCAGTAGCTGGGTCAGGGTGCTTTTGCCAACGCCAATATTGCCTGCCACCGCCACAAAATATTTTTCACTCATCTTTGTGCCCTCCTGACTGGTTATAGTGCTCCATTGAACAATTTACCCTCTTGGTTAGACTCTACTGAAAAAAGCCAGAATGTCAAGATAAGCTACTATATGTTGTGCCATAACCCCTTTTTAACCCTATATGTAGTAGAAGGGCATTGCATAACTCTTCGCTCTTATGCAAGGCGCTGCCGGAACAGTTGCAGGTTATGGAGCATGATTAAGGGTCTGGTTACTCGTCAATAGGCTTGGTATTTTCGGTTTTGCGTCTTATTTTGCGCTCCGTGCCGGCCCGTAACCGGCTGAAGTTTGGCCGCAGGGCGTAAAACATAGCCGCCAGGTTGATGGCGCCAAAGACAATATAGGCATAGGGAGTGTGACCGATTATCGCGGAGACAATCAACGTAATGAGGGCAAAAACGGCGATTGTGGCCGAAAGGATGGAAGCGTAGCCGCTCAAGGCCAGGCCAATCAGTCCGCAGATGCCCGTGATCAAAGCCACCGGAAAAGACAATCCGGCCAGGGCGCCAATGGCTGTGCCGGCCCCCACGCCGCCCCGAAAGCGCAAAAAAAGGGAGTAGTTGTGGCCTATCACCGTGGCATTGGCGGCCAGGGCCACCACCACCGCCGGAAAACCGGCGCTTGCCAGCAGATAGATGGGGATCAAACCTTTTAGCATATCTCCCAGCACGGTCAAACCGGCGGCCACTGGCCCGGCGGCCCGCAAAACGTTGGTGCCGCCGGTCCGGCCGCTGCCCGCCGCGGTCACGTCAATGCCATACAGCCGGGCCACCAGGTAACCAACCGGAATTGAACCGCAAAGATAGGAGATCAGAATCGCAATAATTGAGAGGACGTAAATCACCACACTATCCTGTTTTTGTTGCCCCTGGCCAGGGGTGCATCCCAAAATTTTGGTGGTAGAGACAGGACAATGTCCTGTCCCTACCCTATGGCCTAAAAATTGGGACAGCTCCCGGCCAGGCGACCGGTGTTTTATTGAGGAGTTTGATTTTTATGTCTGATGTTTCTTGGTGGCTCGGAGTATAGCAAAAAGAAACAAGGAGTCAAAATAATAAGGTCCGATCAATAATTCAAGACATCAATCTTTGCCTTTGCCCCCTCTCCCCCCCTTATGGTACAATACTGATTTGATTGATTCCCTGGAGCAAACCCTGAATGGACTTTTTGGCAGAACTTAACGAGGCCCAGCAAGAGGCCGTTACCACCGTGGAGGGGCCGATCCTGGCCCTGGCCGGGCCTGGCTCCGGTAAAACGCGGGCGCTCACTCATCGCATTGCTTATTTGATCCGGGCCGGCCACGTGGCTCCCTGGCAGATTGTGGCCGTTACCTTCACCAATAAGGCCGCCCGCGAAATGCGCAGCCGGTTGGAAGAAATGTTGTCCGCGCCCCAGGTCAGTCGTTTGAGCGTGGGCACGTTTCATGCCCTTTGCGCCCGCTGGCTGCGGCAGGAAGTGGAGGTGTTGGGGCAGTACGACCGCAATTTTGTTATTTTTGACAGTAACGACCAACTGGCGGTGGTCAAACGGGCCTTGCGCGAGTTGGACCTGGATGAGAAACAGTGGAAACCCAATCCCATCCACTACACCATTTCCAAATCCAAAAACGAATTGATCTCGCCGGAGCAGTTCTCCGCCCGCACCTACCAAGAAGAGATCATGGCTCGCGTTTACGAACGCTACCAGCAAATTCTGGTGGAAAATAACGCCCTGGATTTTGACGACCTGCTCTTGGTGACGCACCGGCTTTTCCGGCGGCACGAGCGCGTGCTGGAAAAGTACCAGCAAAAATACTTGCACGTTCTGGTTGACGAATTCCAGGACACCAACATGGTGCAGTATGAACTGACCAAAATGCTGGCTGCGGCGCATCGCAACATTTTTGTGGTGGGCGATCTGGATCAAAGCATCTACTCCTGGCGCGGGGCCGATTATCGCAACGTGTTGCGCTTCCGCGAGGATTACCCCGATCACAAGCTGATCCGCCTGTCGCAAAATTATCGTTCCACGGAAACCATTTTAACGGCGGCCCAACACGTGATCCGCCAAAACCAACATCGTATTGAAAACGAGTTGTTCACCGAACGCGGGCGAGGCCCCCAAATTCGTATTGTAGAAGCCTACAACGAGTGGGAAGAGGCCCGCTTTGTGGCGGATGAAATTCTGCGGTTGCAATCAACCGAGAGAATTTCGCCGGGTGACGTGGCGGTGATGTATCGCATCAACGCCCAAAGCCGTATTTTGGAAGAAACTTTTATTGGCCGGGGCATGCCCTACCTGTTGGTGCGCGGCACCCGTTTTTACGACCGCAAGGAGATCAAGGATGCTCTGGCTTACCTGCGCCTGGTGCACAACCCCGAAGACAGCGTGAGCCTGGGCCGGGTGATCAATGTGCCGCCACGGGCCATTGGCCAAAAAACAATCGGCGACCTGGAACAGTGGGCCTTTCAGTTAGGGACTACGCCCTGGCAGGCCATTCAGCAAGTGGTGGCCGATGAAGAGGTCGGCCAGGCTGAAGCCGACGAGGCCAATCCTGGGGCCGACCTTACCGCCGCTCCTTTCAAAAGCAGGGCGCGTAAATCGCTGGTGGCTTTTGGCCAATTGATGAATCTGCTCATCAGCGCCAAAAAGAAACTGACCCTGCCGGAATTGTTTGACCTTACCCTGGCCCGCACCGGCTATAAAAACTTTGTTAATGACCACACCCCGGAGGGTGAAGAGCGTTGGGAGAACTTGCAAGAGCTGCGTCGGGTGGCCGAAGAATTTGCCGGCGCGGCCGGCGACGAGGCCCTGGCCGAATTTTTGGAGCGCGTGGCCCTGGTATCCGATGTGGACGCTCTGGTTGAAGAAGGCGCGGCCACGGCCATGCTCACCCTGCACACGGCCAAGGGCCTGGAGTTTCCGGTGGTCTTCATCATTGGGATGGAAGAGGGCCTGTGCCCCCACAGCCGTAGTTTTAATGATGTGGAACAGATGGAGGAGGAACGCCGGCTGACCTACGTGGGCATGACCCGGGCCAAAGACCAGCTCTATCTCACGCGGGCCTTTCGCCGGGCCAGTTACGGGTTTGAAGAGTTGACCATTCCTTCCAGCTTTTTGGCCGACATCCCGGCTGAGTTGGTGGATGATAATTCGCGGCGATCTCGCTCCGGCTCGGCCAGAACAGGTTTGGCGGCCAGCCAACCGGCGGTTTCACCGGTCAGTACTCGCTGGGGTCAGAGCGGCGAGGTTGACGCTTCGCCTAAGGCGGCCAGTTACAAAGCGGGAGACCAAGTTTACCACCAGAAATTTGGCGAGGGAACGGTGATTGGAGTTGAAATGGAAGGCAGCGAAGAGTACGTGCAGGTGGCTTTTCCCCAGCAGGGTATCAAAAAATTGGCGGCCAGTTTTGCGCCGTTGGAGAAACGGTAAGCTGTTGAACCCCGGCTGATCGGGTTAAACTTTTGCCGCTTCCCGGCCAGCATGCTATAATTTCCTGCGCTTCACGGCGTTCATCATCGCGTTTTAATTGGTGCTGGGGAGGTGCCAGAGCGGTCGAATGGGGCGGTCTCGAAAACCGTTGTGGGCCTTGTGTCCACCGTGGGTTCGAATCCCACCCTCCCCGCCAGTAAATTTTGCCCGTTATGTTTGGAGAGGTCGCATAGTCCGGTCTAGTGCGCACGATTGGAAATCGTGTAGGTGTAACAGCCTCGCGGGTTCGAATCCCGCCCTCTCCGCTCT
>JAFGDY010000186.1 GCA_016931895.1 Anaerolineae bacterium | reverse complement strand
GTCTAAAGATCAGTTTGTTAAGGTTCAATCATTCCTTGACGTCATCTTGTTGGTATCGATGACGTTTCGCACCAGAAACTAGCTATGCGAGTTGCCAGATGTATGAACCGCAGAGGAGACCTGACGCTATCAGCTCAGCCCTTTGCGGTTCTGTTTGTCAATGGTTTGTGTGTCTCCGTTAGTCAGGTTACCTTAATCCTGCGCACTCTCTTTGCCACAATTGTGCCCCACAACCGCCAGCGTATCCGTTGCCAGGCTTTTAAACAACTGTCACCTATTTCTGTGGTGGCCGGATGGGGCGCGTAACGGAGTTGGATAAAGGCGTTGACCAACCGGCCAATATCGTCCGGCGCAGGGATGATTTTTTGCAGGCCGGCCCGCTGCCGGGTGAGACGTTCCAAATGGCCCACCAGGGCCGTCTCAAATTCCAGGGGGGTTGCCCCTGCGGGCAAGGCCAGGCCCAACAGCCGGGCGCAACGCTCCAGGCGACCTTGCAGCAGGGGGATTAATTGTTCCACGGGCAGGCGGCCCAGCCGCAAATCGTGACCCCACACGGCCAGCAATCCTACCAGCGCCACTCCGCCCAGCGGGGCCAAAACAAGAAGCAGCAGTTGCCACAGGGGGGTGGTGTACCACCAGTTTTGTTGCTGGGCTAACGTTTTGTTCAGGTCAAAGCCGGGCGGCAGCGTGGGCAAGGCGGCAAATTCCTCTTCTTCCTCAGAACGGACAATGGGGGGGCGCCCGCCGGTTGGTTCAAAATCTATCCAGCCATAATCTGGAAAATAAATCTGCGCCCAGGAATGGGCTTCCGCTTCGCGGACAACGTACTGGAAGGTTGAATAATCATAGGGGCTGGGCGCGTAACCAATGGCCAAACGAGCCGGCAGACCGGCCGCCCGGGCTAACACCACCATACTGGAAGCGTAATAATCGCAATATCCCTTTTTTAAGTCAAACAAAAAATAATCCACCACGTCTTGGTTGTGGGGCGGCGTCGGCACGTCAAGCGAATAGGGCATGGCCCGCAGGTATCTTTCAATGGCTATGGCCCGATCATAAGGCGTGGGCGCGGTGGTGGTCAATTCCACTGCCAATGAGCGAACCCGATCCGGGAGGGTGTCGGGTAAGGCCAGGTAACGTTTGGTCAGCCAGGCAGGGTAATCTGTTCCGGCTGCTTTCAACTCGTCTTCGGTTGGCTCAGGTAGCCAGGATTGAGCGATATAAGTTTGATCAGCGGCCAGGATGGTGCCGGCCCAATCCGTGTTTGAGCGGTAGGTGATTTGGCTGGGTTGATCAACTTGCAGGGGATAACCGGCGGTAAAAAGAACTTGGCCAAAGGTGTCAACCGGCTGGACGGTTTGCGTCAGCACTCGACCCGGCCCGATTGGGTTTAATTGAGCCTCGTTTGCTTTTAGTTCTATAGAGGTGGTAGGGCCGCTGTGCCAGCCCCGCCCGCTATACTTATCAAAAGTGGCGGCCAACCAATAGTAAGGCGGGGGCGGTTCTCCAATGTCTTCAACCACCACATAGGGCAGAGGCGGCGTTGGCAGGGGGTCGCTGGTTTTAACAAGCATCACCAATTGTTCGGTCAGTTCCGGGCCTGACCCCAACAGGTGGCGGCGCGGCAGGCCGGTGGGAATACCGGTCGGGCGTTCCCGGGTAGGATACGGCGCGCGCCGTTCAATGCCAAACGAGGCGGCCATACTATCTACCTGCTGGCCGCTTGAGGCGAATCGTTCCTGAACTTGCAAGCTCAGTTTGTCAATCATTCTGGTGATGGGTATTTGGGGAATAACCGAGCTAAAAACAACGATCAGACTAATCAAGAAACCGGCCGCAAAAGCTATATCGTGAGCAAGGTCGGTGGCCCAGTCAATCTGATTGGTTTGCCAGCGATGTTGTTTCCGTTCCCAACTGCTCACCACTTGCAGGGCCAGGGCCAGGGCCAGAAACACGCTTAACATGCTCAGGTTGATGCCGGAAAAGAAAATGGTAATGGCCAGCAGAATTCCCAGGGGGATCACGGCCACCAGCGCCTGGCGGCGTTGCCAAATGAGATAAGCGGCCCAGGCCGTGGCGCACCATAAAGCCCAACCCCACACCAATTGCAGAGGCAGCGGGTCAGAACTGCCTTGTCCTCCCAGCGAAAACAACCAGGTGCCCAATCGGGTTGTCACCACCCTACCGCCTTGCAGCAGGTCTTGCCAGGCTGAGATGAAGGGGCCTGCATCAGGCAGGGCAGTTGGACCCCACCACACCAAGATAATGCCGTAAATGAACATCATTTTGAGGATGGCCCAGATGAAGGGCAAAAGGTAGCCCACCAGGATCACCACCACCTGTAGCCCGGAACCAAAAATAAGCAGCAAGGCCAGCCACCAGGGAGCGCGAATGCGGGCTAACAGCCAGCCCAGGAGCAATCCACCCAGGCTGACGATGGTGAGCAATTGGTAATTTAGGCCGCGTACCAGATCGCCAATGCTCCCGACTACAGTCAGCGCCAAACTTGCGGCCAACATCCAGATCAAGGTTTGGGGATAGGTTAAGGCGCGCAACCAACGTTCTGTCATTGTAGCACCTCCCATTCCCCTTGGGGCCGGTGGATGGCCATGGCGCGGCCCAGGGCAGTGGTGTGCCATTCCCATTGGCCTTTGCCTTTAACGGCGGCTATGGCCGGTTTTAATATCTTGGGGTCTAAGATGTAGGTGGCAATATTCTGCTGAACCAGAATTTCGCGCAGGGCCTCCATTTGCGGCCCATTTTTTCCTCCCGGCAAAAGCATGACGGTGGGTATCAAGTCTCGTTTTTGGAGTAGAAGAAGCGGTTCCAACCAAAACGCTTCGGTTGAAGGGGTGATAACTATCACGCTGGCCGCCCGGCCCAGGGTTTCGCCGGAACGCCTCAGCAGTGACGCCAGGGGGTAGTGACCTGCCTCAATGGTGGCCAGTTCCCGCAAGGCTGTCCAGCGTTGCGAGTCATCTCGCGCTGGGGGTAACCAGAGCGGCTCAAGGCTATGCCCAATCAGGCCGGTGGCCTGGCCGTTCTGCAAACCAATTTCCAGCAGCGAGGCGGCCAGGGTAATACTTTGCTCTAAAGTGGAGTCGTCGCCCTCGCCATAGTGAACGTTTTTAGCCAGGTCCATAATGATCCACCAGTTGCCGCTGGGAGACCCGTCAAAGGTGCGCACAAACAAATCGTCGCGGTGGGCAGAAGTAGGCCAGTGAATCATCCGCAAACTATCGCCCGGGGTATGTTGCCGGACCGAAGTAGCCAGAATGGTAGGTTGGGGGGCGTAGGGGCGTGGCCGCCCCTCGCTGACCTGGCCGCCGGGAGCCACCTGGATGCCGGGCAAATTCAAAATGGGGGGCAGCACCAGTAACGGCACGGTGGCCGGGTTGTGTTTGGTAACCACAAATAGGCCAAAAGGATCGCCCATCCGCAGCGTGGTAGGGCCTAGATTGAACACTCCCCGCTGGTGACATACCCCTACAGCGGTCCACTGGTGATAATTATCACCCCCCACCCCTGTGGCTCGATCTGGGTGATGGCCGGGAACGGTGGAATGGTCGTTAACTTCTACCCACAAGGCCGGCAAAAGACTGGCGTTGAATAAGGTGAAACGTTCTTCCAGTACGTCTCCTACGTGGGACCAATTATAACGTTTCTCGCGGGTCAAACTAACGTACTGTTGCATTTGTCTGGCCCAGAACCAGCCGATGATCACCGTGAGGCTTAAGGCCAAGGTTAGGGTCAACCATACTTTTGAAGGCCCCATGATTTGCAAACCAAGCAACACCGCCAGAAGGGGCATTAACGGCCAGCCGTTGAATTTTAGTTCTGAAGACATAGGGTAGACATCCTGCTGTTCCACTGCGCCAAGCTTAAAGGATACGCTCCCGTAGGCCCTCTTCTTTATTGCTCACCCGCGCGCCGGGGACGGGGATAGAGGAGAGAATATCGGCAATCACTTCCCTGGCGGTCACATTTTTGATGCGGGCCGCCGGGCTGATGATCAGCCGGTGGGCCAGGGTG
>JAFGDY010000185.1 GCA_016931895.1 Anaerolineae bacterium | reverse complement strand
CGGGGCAAAAGCATCGCCGATTTGTATACCTTCATCTATTGGCAAGCCTGGCACATGCTGGACCCCGCCGGTCAACAGGCCCTCTTGGTAATGCCGTTCCCGGCGATGATACCCTGCATTACACCTTCCCCGCAGCGTTAGGCGCGCAATATCCCGCCTCAACCCCCGAACCTCATGATTTTGATATTGACTACACCCCAAAGGTAAAAATGGTGGTCAAAAAAGCCGCCGGTGGGGGCTGTGGTTAAAGCGAGCATAGTATCTGCGGTTAGTTGGAGACGTTCTGAGAGTAAGAGCAAGCCGGGGAAATAGCAGCTTGCTCTTTTCTTTAACCGTAAGGTCACAAAACTACTTTAGCCTGTGCAGGGCGTATTTGAATCATATTTTGACATTTCAAAACCGGCTGGTAGTATACAGTCAGGAGGCACAATTACCCCGGCATGCACAATTCTGATCGCTCCCGGTTCTTGTTTCGGCCACCCCACGTTGGCCTGGCCCTGGGTGGGGGTGGCGCTCGCGGTTTGGCGCACATTGGGGTGCTCAAGGTTTTGGAGCAAGAACAGGTTCCCCTTGATTGCCTGGTTGGAACAAGTATGGGCGGCGTTATTGCGGCGGCCTATGCTGCGGGCCGATCTCTGGCAGAACTGGAAACCGAGGCGCTGCACATGGCCGATCTGAGCCACCTGGTCAAATTGGTCACCTGGACGCCGCCCTGGCACAGCCTGCTGGGTAGCCAGCGCGTGCGGCAGTACTTTGCTCAAATTTTGGGCGACAACCTCACCTTTGACGCCCTCCAATTGCCCCTGGCCCTAACCGCAGTGGACCTTTTGCGCGGCCAGGAAGTGATTCTTAACCAGGGTTCGGTGGTAGAGGCAGTGCTGGCCACAACGGCTATTCCGGGGGCATTCCCGCCGGTAGAAAAAGACGGCTGCCGGCTGGTTGACGGCGGGGTGCTCAATAACGTTCCGGCCGACGTGGCGCGCCGGTTAGGGGCCGAGGTGGTGATTGCGGTGGATGTGGTTGCTAATCTGGCTTGCCGCGAGCCGGGAGAGAATGACGAGGCCCCGGCCAAACCGCCCTTACCTGCCATTCTGCGGGATATCTGGCAGGCCGAATTGATCATGATTGCCGCCCTCAGCCAAAACAGGCTCCAACGAGCGCAACCGGAGATACTGATCCGCCCTCAAATTCCGGTTGACGTTACGGTGTTGACCGGTTTCACCCGGGCCGGGGAAATCATTGCGGCCGGGGAAGAGGCCACCCGGGAGGCGCTCCCCCAGATCCGCGAAGCGCTCCAATCCAGATTGCGCCGGGCCCACCTCACCTGGCGGCGCTTGTTTTCACGAGAGAGAAAGCCTTTATCTCAACAACCTGTTCCCCCATCCTAAACACCTCCCCCTCGCCGCGCCCAAACAAAAACCTCCGCTGTAATTTCATTATGTGAATGTCTGTTTGGTGATTATATGGTATAATGGTTAACATAGGCAAAAATTTTCATAAACCTGTTTTCAAGGGTGAAAAAGGTATGATACCTTGCTTGCCAACCATACCTCATCTGATTGCCTTGATAATCCTACTGGCTGTAGTGTGTGTTTTACCCTGGCTGTTGACAACCTTCTCTGTAGTTCAGTCCCCGGAAGAAAATAACTCCACATCGGTTTGGATGGATTTAGTTTAAATGGATGCATTTCAATGGAGAAATGAAAAATGAAAACATCCTTAAAAACCATATTATTCCTGGGCATTTTATTGACCCTTCTCTGGCCATGGCCAACATTGCAAGCCCAGGAACCCGAGGTAAAATTTGACCACCCTGTTCAACTCAACGCGGAGCCGCTGGGCGCTTTTATTCAAGATAGCGACGGCTTTTTGTGGATGGGCACCAAAAGCGGACTCATCAAATATAACGGCCTGGACATCCAGGTGTACAAACAAGGCCCTGATTCGCTATCGGAGAATTTAGCCTGCTCCTTGCTTGAAGATCAAAAGGGGATGTTGTGGCTGGGCACAAGTTCAACGGGTCTGAACAGGTATGATAAAAACACAAACACCTTCACCTATTATCAGCATGACCCTGATAATCCCCACAGCTTGAACAGCAACAACATTACCTGCCCCAATCGGCAGGCGCTGTTTGAAGATAAGGCCGGCATATTATGGATAGGCACCGACCATGGCCTCAATAAGTTTGACCCGGCGACCAACATCTTTACCCATTACCAAAATAGCCCGGATAACCCCCATAGCCTGAGTCATAGCCATGTTTTTGCCATATTTGAAGACAGCGCCGGAACATTATGGGTGGGCACTAAAGAAGGTTTAAATAAATTTGACCGGGCGACCGAAGCCTTTACCGCCTATAAAAATGATCCCCAGAACCCCCAGAGTCTGAGCGATAATTGGATAAATGCCATTCACGAAGATAAAGCCGGGGTTTTGTGGGTGGGCACCCAGAACGGCCTGAATAGATTAGAAAAAGATAACGGCACGTTTACCCGCTTTATGCACAATCCAGACGACCCTAACAGTATCGGAAATAATTTTGTTTACAATATCTCCGAAGACAGTTCCGGCGCCCTCTGGATAGCCCATGCTGTTGCCCAGGAATACGGTTTGAGCAGTTTAGACCCGGCTCGCAAAACCTTCTCTCGATACGCCCCTGACCCGGATAATCCCCAGAGTATCAGTTCAAGCTTTGTCGTGGCCGTCCTTGAGGATCGTTCCGGTATTTTGTGGGTTGTTAACGGCGGGGGGGCGGTAGACAAATATGATAAAAACATGCAGAATTTTCAGTTATACCAACAGCAACTGGCCAGCCCCAATGCGCTGAATATCCCCATTGCGCCCATCTTTGAAGACAGCGCCGGCATCCTCTGGTTCGGAACGGTATTGGAGGGGTTGAAAAAGCTCGACAGAACCACGGGGATTGTAACCCATTATCCGCCTGATCCCAATGATCCGCAGGGGATTCCCGCTGCTTTTGTCTCGGCCATTTTGGAAGACAGCGCCGGCGCCTTCTGGATTGGCACCTTTGGCGGTGGGTTGAGTGTATTTGACCGGGAGACAGGCAAAACAACCAAACACCATCTCCCCGATCCAAACGATCCCACCGGTATCTTGCCCAGCCAGCAGGTGAGGTTCATTCTTGAAGATAAGGACGCCCCCAATATTCTGTGGCTGGCCTCCCTGAATGCCGGGCTGGAAAAATTCAATAAACAAACCGAAACCTTCACCCACTATGTGCCGGACCCGCAAAACCCCAACAGCCTGACCAACAATATATTTTATACTCTCTTTGATGATGGGCAGGGCCATCTCTGGATACCCACCTCCGGCGGGCTGGAAAAATTCAATAAACAAACCGAAACTTTTACCCACTACACCCACCATCCAAACGACCCGCATAGTCTTGGGGCCGACAGAACAACTGAGGTTTACCAAGATATGGCCGGACGCTTGTGGGTAGCCACCTTTGGCGGCGGGCTTAACCTGTTTGATCCGGGGCAAGAGACGTTTACCCGCTATACCGCAGAAACCGGCTTGCCCACCAACGAGATCAACAGCATTTTGGAAGATGACCAGGGTGATCTCTGGCTGGGCACAACTGCCGGGCTTATTAGGTTTAATCCCAACAATGGCGATGTGAAACAGTATACCCAGAGTGATGGTTTGCAAGGTGATATATTTTTTGAAAGCGCCCGTCTCAAGGCCAGGGACGGCAGTTTGTGGTTCGGCGGCATAAACGGGATCAATAGCTTTTACCCCGATCAGATCACGGATAATCCCTACGTGCCGCCGGTTTATATCACCGCGTTGAAGCAGGGCGGCGAGGAGATGCCCTTAGACCGGGCGCCGGAAAGAGTCAAGGAATTGACCCTGGATTGGCCCAACAACTTTTTTGAATTTGAATACGCCGCGCTTAATTACACCCAGCCCCAAAAAAATCAGTACGCCTATATTCTGGAAGGATTTGACCAGGAATGGTACCAGGCCGGAACGCGCCGCTTTGGCCGTTACTCCGGCCTGCCGGGCGGCGAATATACCCTGCGCGTTAAAGGCTCCAATAATGACGGCATCTGGAACGACGAAGGCGCGTCGCTGAAGAT
>JAFGDY010000184.1 GCA_016931895.1 Anaerolineae bacterium | reverse complement strand
GGACTGAGTAAGATAGTTTCAACTACTCTGACATAGAATCCCATTAACTTTGACATGCTTTTTCATTAACTTTGAGATCCTACATCATTATCTCTTGGATAGTATCGGTTTTAGGATAGTCTCATTATCTTTTGGATATAGTCTCAATAACTTCTGAACATAGTCTCATTTATTCTTGGACAAGTCTCAATAACTTCTGGATACGACAATCGTGACCTAAATATCCAAATTCTGCACCTGCTTGGCGTGGGTTTGGATAAATTTTTTGCGCGGGGCCACAACGCTGCCCATGAGCATGTCAAAAGTTTTGTCGGCAGCGGCGGCGTCTTCAACGGCCACTTGTAGAATGGTGCGGGTTTCGGGGTTCATGGTGGTTTCCCACAATTGTTCGGGACTCATCTCGCCCAAACCTTTGTAGCGCTGCATAGTCACCGAGCCGGTATTACCGTTTAACTTTTTCAGATAGGTATCCTTTTCCTGCTCGGTGTAAACATAAGCCGCTTCTTTTTTGTGTTTGATCAGGTACAACGGCGGCTGGGCAATAAACAGGTGACCGCTTTCAATCAACTCCGGCATATACCGGAAGAAGAAGGTAAGCAACAGGGTGCGAATGTGCGAACCATCCACGTCGGCGTCGGTCATGATGATGACCCGGCCGTAACGCAGCCCTTCCAGGTTGAAGTCGTCGCCGACGCCGGTGCCCAGGGCCGTGATCAGGGCCTTCACTTCGTTATTGGCCAAAATTTTATCCAAACGGGCGCGCTCGGTATTGAGGATTTTACCCCGCAGGGGCAAAATGGCCTGAAAGCGGCGATCCCGGCCTTGTTTGGCGCTGCCCCCGGCGCTGTCACCCTCAACAATGTACAGTTCGCTGCTTTGGGCGTCGCGGCTGGAGCAATCGGCCAATTTGCCGGGCAGGGTAGAGCTTTCCAGGGCGCTCTTGCGCAGCACCAATTCCCGCGCTTTTTTGGCCGCATCCCGCGCCCGCGAGGAGGTCAGGCACTTTTCAATAATGATCCTGGCCTGGCGCGGATTCTCCTCTAAAAAGGTGGAGAAACTTTCGGCCACCACCGATTCCACCAATGTTTTCACCTCGGCGTTCATCAGCTTCACTTTGGTTTGGCTCTCAAATTGCGGATCGGGATGTTTGATTGACACAATGGCCGTTAAGCCCTCGCGCGTATCTTCGCCGGAGAAGTTGTTATCATTATCTTTGAGCAGGTTGTTTTTGCGCGCGTAATCATTAATGGTGCGGGTCAGCGCGCCGCGCAGGCCGGTTAAGTGGGTGCCGCCGTCGGGGGTGTGGATGGTGTTGGCAAAGGCGTATACGCTTTCGGTATAGGCGTCGGTATATTGCACCGCCACTTCCACCCCAATGCTCTCCACCTCTTTCTCCACGTAAACCGGGTCGTGCAAGGCCTGGCGATTACGGTTAAGATAACGCACAAAAGAAGTGACCCCCCCTTCAAAATAAAAGGTGTATTCTTGTTTGGGATCTTCCCGTTCGTCAACAAAGGAAATGCGGATGCCCTTGGTTACAAAGGCCATTTCGCGGAAACGGACCAGCAGGGTATGCCAGTTATAGCCCGGCACGTCCTTAAAAATGGTGGGGTCAAAGCGGAAGGTGATTTTGGTGCCGGTCTCGTGCTCGCGGTTTTTGGGTAATTTGGCAATTTGTTTCACCGGCCCCTGGGGGATGCCCTGTTTATATTTTTGCTGCCAAACGCCGCCGTCCTGGGCCACTTCGGCCACCAGCCATTCGCTTAAGGCGTTAACGGCCGAAACCCCCACCCCATGCAAACCGCCGGAAACTTTGTAATTGCTCCGGTCAAATTTGCCCCCGGCGTGCAGGGTGGTCATCACCAACTGCAATGATGATACCTTCTTTTGCGAATGTTCGGCCACGGGGATGCCGCGCCCGTTGTCAATTACCGACACACTCTCGTCGGGGTGGATGATCACCCGGATGTGGTCGCAAAATCCGGCCAGGGCTTCGTCAATGGAGTTATCCACCACTTCGTAAACCAGGTGGTGCAATGCTTTAATATCGGTGCCGCCCACGTACATGCCGGGCCGGCGGCGCACCGCCTCAAGTCCCTCTAATACGGTGATACTGTCGGCGGTGTAGGTGTTAGCAGGTGCCATAACCATGCAATCAATTCCTCCATCAATAATTTCAATAACAGATGTTCAATTGAAGTAAATTGGGGCCAGTTTTTCTCTGGCTTGGCCCGTAGTTGGGGGGCGGAAAAAGGGAAATTGAGGTCCTGTTTCAGCCCAAAACTCCGACCTTAAAATAGACATAAAACAAAATATCTGACAAGATATTATACCATGAAGCGTCGCCTTCCTCAAATTGGCCCCAGGACCGCATAAGCTTTAACCTCAATATGTTGGGCCATAAAAAATAATGCACTACTATATGTAGTGCCTTACCAATGGCTAAAGAGATCTTTTGGCATTAGTAGAACTTGGTGACAGTCACTTTGTAAGTGACTGTCACCTCTGGAACGCATCAACAGAAAAAGAGGGCCAGGCCAACGTTCTATAGTCGCTCCTGGCGTTTTGCCTTCACGCATGCTAAAACCGATAATGAGACAGGCCGCCGGGCCCAGCCCTATGGGCAATCACGGCCCCGGCCAAAATGAGGCCCCAACGGGAAGCAAGAAAACGGGTAAAGTGTTTGGGCATAGCCTTAACTCATCAGATGTCGTAAATTCCGTCGGTTTCCACCTGGGCTGCGGCCAATATCCGGCGGACCGTTTCTTTGTCGGCCCGCTCAATGCGCACACACATGCCGCAATCAGAACTGAGGTAGCGGGGGACAGGAATCAATTTGCAGGCGACGCCCACCTCTTTCAATTCCTTTTCCACCCGCAGGGCGTAGGTAGTGGCATAAACCAGAATAACCGAATACTGATCCTTCATTGCACTGCCTCAGCCGGTTGATGTTTAGAGCTTGGGGATGACCTGCTTTGATCAACTGCAAGACGCCGAACCGCCTCAAGCGCAGCTTGCACCTCTTGGGCCGTGTTGAAAGCGCCCAAGCCAAACCGAACCGTGCCGGTAGGAAAGGTGCCTATGGTTTTATGAGCGACGGGCGCGCAGTGCAGCCCCACCCGGCACAGCACAGCCTCCTCGTCGTCCAGGCGTAAGCCCACTTCTGAAGGTTCTAAACCGGCCAGGTTGAAGGAAACCGTGGCCGTTTGTCGGCTGGCCTCCAGGCTGCCGTAAACAGTTACGCCGGGAATAGCGCGCAGGCCGTTTACCAACTGCTGGGTCAGGCGCATTTCATGCGCGCGAATAGCCTCTATGCCCTGGGCCAGTACCCAACGCACGCCTGCGGCCAGCCCGGCCAAACCTACGCCATTGGGGGTGCCGCTTTCAAACTTATCGGGCAAAAAATCGGGTTGTTCCTCCCGTTCGGAACGGCTGCCCGTACCGCCGCGCATAAGCGGGGCCAGGCGTTCCAGGTCTACCCGCTCGCCAATGATCAGGCCGCCGGTGCCCATTGGCCCGTAGAGCGACTTGTGGCCGGTAAAGGCCAGCAGGTCAATTTTTTCGGCCTGGAGGTCAATAGGATATGCCCCGCCTGTTTGGGCGGCGTCTACCAGCAGCAGCAAGTTGTGCCGGCGCGCCAACCGCCCCACCTCGGCCACCGGCAACAGGGTTCCCACCACGTTGGAGGCGTGGTTGAGCACAATCATGGTGGTGTTTGGCCGGATGGCTGCCGCCACACGGGCCGGATCAAGAAACCCCTCCGGCGAACAGGGCGCCACCGCCAGTTCCACCCCTTCCTGCTCCAAAGCCCGGAGCGGGCGCATTGCCGAGTTGTGCTCCATGCTGCCGGTGATAACGTGGTCGCCGGGGCGCAGGTAGCCGCGCAGAGCCAAGTTGAGGGCTTCGGTCACGTTAGCAGCAAAAACCACCCGCAGCAGGTCAGGCGCGTTAAAAAGCTCGGCCACTGCCTCGCGGGCGGCGTAAACAATCCGGGCCGATTCGACCGCCAGCCGGTGCCCGGAGCGGCCGGGGTTGGCGCCCACCTCATCCAGATAATGCGCCATCGCCTCCCTTACCTCCGGCGGCTTGGGCCAGGAAGTGGCGGCGTTGTCAAAATAAATCACATTTTGTTCTTGGGGCATGGTCTTCAACCTTATCGTTATTTCTGTTCAAGGTAGCGCAGAACAGAAATGCGGGATTCCATTTTGTCGGTGATGGTCAGGGTTGACCCATCCGGCGATAGGTACAGCAAGACAAGCAGCGGCACCGTGGTCGTAATCCGGCGCGGCCTGCCAGCTTTGGCTGCCGTCGGTGCTCACCCGAATCGGGCCCAGGCTGCACTATCAAACTACCTGGGGATTCACAATGTCCAGGCTAAAGAGGCAATCGGCGCTGTTTTGAGTGATGGTCCAGGTTTGACCCCCATCGGTGGTATAGTAAGCCTGACCTACGTCTGAGGGGCCGCCGATGAGGCCAAAACTTTCATTAAAAAAAGCAGCTACCCATAGGGGTTGCTCAATGAATAACTAGTTTCTGGTGCAAAAGTGTCGATTGAGTAGAATAGTCGGAGGTGAACCAAAGGAGACCAAAGACTATGCTACGAGATAGATATG
>JAFGDY010000183.1 GCA_016931895.1 Anaerolineae bacterium | reverse complement strand
GTGGTAGGGGGCAATCCACTGGCGCTCAAGTTGGTGGTGGGCCAGACTGCTTTTTTGCCGTTATCTCAAGTTTTGGACAATCTCAAAGCCGCCCGGGGCAAAAGCATCGCCGATTTGTATACCTTCATCTATTGGCAAGCCTGGCACATGCTGGACCCCGCCGGTCAACAGGCCCTTTTGGTAATGCCGTTGGCCCAAGAAGGCACGCTGCCGCAACTGCTTGTCTTGAGCCGGCTTGAGCCGGCGGATTTGCACCAGGCCCTGCAACAATTGATTACGTTATCGTTAGTGCAGGTCAAGGGCGGATTGGAGAAACGCCGGTATTCCATCCACCGTCTCACCGAAACCTTTTTGCTTACCGAGGCCATCACGTGGCAATCGTTAGCCTGAGTGATAACCAACGCCGCACGCAATTTTTTCAAGAAACCACCTTGCTTAATTTGGAATATTGGCAGGCGTGGTTAGCGCAGGTCAACAGCGCAAATATAACCGTTGTCAATCTTGAGCGAAACAGCATTGTCCGGGCCATCCTATTTGGCCTTGACCTGGGCCAGGTCGCCTGGTCAACCACCTATTCTCTGGTGACAACTTTTTCAACCTACATGGAGCGGGGCGGCCATTGGGAGGTGTGGCACGGCGTGTTGCGTCGGGCGATCAGGCTGGCCGAATCTACCAGAGATAAAGCAGGGATGGTTGGCCTGTCGGCGTTGTTGGCCCGGTTGCTATTTCAACAAAACCACTTTCAAGAAGCCTGTCGTTACTACCGGCAAACCATTCACCTGGCCCGGCAAACGGGTGACCGGTTTAGTGAAGCCCGGGCCTGTTCTAATTTGGGCTATCATTATGTGGAAACCGGGCAGTGGTACCGGGCAGAAGTGTTGTGCTGCCACGCCCTTGACCTTTTTGCCCAAATTGACAGCCAGCATGGCCTGGCGCACACTCATAATCACCTGGGCTGTTTGTACCTGCGGCAAGAGCAGTGGTCCCAGGCCGAACAACATTTGCAGCAAGCGTGCGCTATCTGGCAGCAGCTGGACGACCGGCACGGCTTGATGCGCGGTTACATCAACCTGGGCGCGCTCTATTTAGATACTGATTGTCCAGGCAAGGTTTTGCTTAACTCACGCAAGGCCCTTGAGTTTGCTCAACTTACCGGCGACAAACTGGCCGTCGGCACAATTTATATAAACATCGGCCAGGCCTATCGCCTCAAGCAAGAGTACGCCAAAGCCGAAACCCATCTCCGCCGGGCAGAAACCATTTTTCAAGATCACGCCAATGCCCGCGGCCTGGCTTTGATGCAAGATAATTTGGGCCTGGTTTATCTTGAACAACAATGCTGGCCCGAGGCGGAATTTTATCTAAAATCCGCCCTGGCCGCCTGGCGCACCCTTGACAGCAAATACAACGAAATTCAGGCCATCACCTACCTGGCTGAGTATGAATTGGCTCGCGGCCATTCCCGGCAGAGTAGCCTCTACCTGGCTGAAGCGGAACAACTGTTAAACCGTTACGACCGGCCCAAACGTTTTTATTCACACTGGAACCGGGTTGATAAGTGCCGCCGCAGTTTGCATGAGGCAATGTCTGGCCAAACCACGGCGACACGCATCCAATTACATAAACGGGGCTAACACCCGCCGCCGCTGGTCCCGCTGCTGTTACAGGCATGCGCCGGCGAGGTGATTGAGGCCCCCAGCGAGTCAACCACAATCCCGGTTCCACCCGCTACCGCTACCAGCAAAGCTAAACCAATTACAAGTTTGATAATCCGTTGCTTTAACATTTCAATGAACCTCCTGATGGTTAGAGGCTTATTGAGTGTGGGGAGTCCCCGCCGCCAAAGCGGCCTGCGCGCATTCCCCAATAAGCGCGGATTTATTTTTGGCTGTTAGTTTGGCCAGAACTTGATTTAGCATAGCCCAACTTGGGCTTTTAAATGTGCGCCGGGCCACGCAAAAATACGCGCGGGCAACGCATTAATTCCGTTCAACCTGACGGAGAGGTCTCTGTGCGAAAAACCGATAAAGAAAAAATTGTCCAACTGATGAGCCGTTGGCGAGAGCGTTCTCACTTGAGCGTAAAACAGATTGTGGCGCGTATCCAGGCCCAGGGGTGCGACCTCAGCCGCTCGATGTTTGAAAATCGTTTTATTCGCTTTGACCAGCAGCCCGACATTTCCCCCCAGTTGACCCTGGCCGTGATTGCCGCCTTTACTCAGGGCCTGACGCCCGCCGAACGTTGCACTCCTGCCGAAGCCATAGAACTGGCTAAACTGACCCACCTGCCCATTGACCAATTTGCAGAAATGAGGCCCCTCTTTTTAGAAGATGAATTTGACCGGGCGTTTAGCCGATACGCGCCCGCGGCGTTACCGGAGCATCGCCGCAAAGCAGGGGCAAAACCCGGGCCAACCACGCCCTTGCCCCTCCACTTGCCGGGCAAAGCCTACCATCGCCTGATGGGCCGGGAGCAGGAACTCAAGCAATTGTTAGCCGCGCTGCGCGAGCCGGAACGCAAGCCAATAATTGCGGTGGTGGGATTGGGCGGCATTGGCAAAACTGCCCTGGCCCAGGAGGCCATGGGGCAATGCTGGCGCGAAGGGATTTTTGACCACATTGTGTGGGCCAGCGCCAAACCAGAGCGCTTTGTGGGCGAAGGGGCGCGGAAAACAGAAGTGTCCGATTATGGCTTTGAATCGTTATTGGATGATATTGGTCGTCAGTGTGGCCGGATGGACTTGGCGAAACTGCCGTTGGCGCAAAAACAAGCGGCGCTGAAGCAGTTTTTGCGAAACAAACGGGTGCTGGTGGTGATGGATAACCTGGAAACCATCCCGGAAAGCGATGTTTTTGTGGACAAAGTGTTTCAGATTCTGGGCCGGAGTAAATTACTGATCACCAGTCGCCATCAGGTGCGGCTGGAACGCACGTTTACCCTCGACCTGGGCGGATTTTTGGAAAAAGAGGGGGTTGCTTTTTTGCGCGAGGAGGGCGCAGAGCGCGGCATTGGGGTGGTGGCTCAGGCCAAACCCGGCGACTTGCTGACCATCCACCAGGTTACGGGCGGAGCGCCGCTGGCTATGAAATTGGTGGTGGGGCAGGCCAGCCGGTTACCGCTAAGCCAGGTGTTGCATAACCTGCAAGCGGCCAATTTTGCCGGGCCAAATTATGAGTTTTACCGTTTCATTTTCAAACATTCCTGGAATATGCTGGCGGTGGAATCTCAAAAAGTATTGGTGTCAATGTCGGTGTTTGACCTGGCCAACGGCAGCACTACCCATGCCTTGCAACAGGTTAGCCAGTTAGAGTTTGAGACTGTCCAGGCCGCGCTGGATCAACTCATCCTGTTGTCCTTTGTGGATGTGCTGGGCAACCTGGCCCAGCGCCGCTATACCCTGCATCCCTTAACCCATTACTTTATCCTGTCGGACATTGTGAAAAAGTGGAGTTAGCGGATGAGCAATGAGCAGAACTGGCTTGAGTTTTTTGCGGATAGGGAGCGTTTGTATGCCGATTACTATCTTGCTTTTGCCCAACAACACGCCCGGCGCGACTCTACCGCTTACGATCATTTAGAGGCGGAAAGCGGCAATTTACTGAGAACTGCCAGTTGGCTGGCAGAGCAAAACGAAACCGGGAATATATTAAAACTGGCCGACGTTTTGTGGCAGCAGAGCGGCTTTTTGCGCAGCCGGGGTTTCTTGCAGCGCGGCCTGCCTTTGTTGGAGCAGGCCCAGCAAGCAGCGCATGCATTAGGGGATGTGCGGACCGAGTTTATTTGGCTGGAAGCGTTGGCGTTTGTATATTGGGATAATGGTAACCACGCTTCAGCCCTGCCCCTATATGAACAGGCCCTGGCTTTGCTTCAGGATAATGATGAGCCGCTTTGCCATGCCCAGGCCAACCTGGGGATGGGGCGTTTACAAATAGATATGGGGCACCTGGAAAAAGCCAATACTCTGCTATTGCAAGCTCTGCAAGATTATCATCATATCCGCGACCAAAAAGGGGAACTTGAAACTCTTATCGCCCTGGCAAATTTATCCAGTTTACAAGGTAATCCTGATAAAGCCACCACTTATCTGGAACAAGCCCTATCTTTGACCCAGGCCCGGCAAGATTTGCAAAACGAAGCTAATTTACAGTATACGCTTGGGTATGTTAATGCTCTGGCAGGAAAATGGTCTGAAGCAGCCATTCATTTTTCAGCAGCAATTAAAACTGCCCATGCTGCCGGTGATATTCTGCTTGAAGTCCGAGGAATGACCGCTTTAGGAGAAGCCTGGTTGGTTCAGGGAGACGCTCAGCAGGCTGTAAATCTACTGCAAAAAGCTCTGGCCTGCCAGGAAACAAATGACGATATTCTGCACAAAGCTTTTACCCAGGTTTACCTGGCTAAAGGGTACAATATTCTTAACCAGCCGGAACAATCATTGGTTCAATTACGCCAGGTTTACCCATATTTATTAGATTTGCGACAGGCTCCAATTATGGCAACCTTAGCGGTTGAAGCGGCCTGGATTATGGCCGACAATTATTTAAAGCAAAACAATCCTGTGTTAGCCCAGGCTGCTTTGCATGATATTTTGCTCCTGAACCCGGACCCAAAGGCCAAACTTTACCAAACAACTAAGGCATTGCTTGAGTCAATAGGGTAGAAGTGGATACGGCGAGCAAAAAATGACTTTGCAACAATATCCAATAGCATGACAAGGAGGTGGACTTGCAGAACAAGTATACCTGGTGGGATAAAAGGATAAATCATCAATTTTAATCTTATTTCTTAACACTATTAATTTAAATTAGGAGGTATTCAAAATGCCATCTAAAAATTCGGGGATGGATGGAGAAACGGCAGCGGTAGGGCCAAATGTTGAGAACGAAAATGATATTCGCTCGGCAGATGAGATAAAAAATGAATTACTCAGGGTACTTGAAATTGAAGCAAAATATAAAAAGGAGAATTACATAGAAATTAAGCAGCCGGAAATCAGAGCAGCAATCGAAACGTGGTTTAAATTATATCACTGCCTGGTTTATCTTGCCGCGGCAACTCAAAAGCCGAATTTTCATAAAACCATAGAGAAAGATGAGAACGGCAATGATATATTGAAGTATGGTCACTACGTGCCGGCATTTACCTCGGGGGAAGATGAGGAAGGATGGTTTTTTGAAGGCAATACAAAGCAGTTTGGCGGATTAAAAACAGAGCCGATTAAAGGGTTGATAACAGAGTATCAAAACAGATATTCAGAAGAAAGCCTGGGGATTGCTGTTCAAGACTTAAAAATCGATACGGTTTATTACTATATTCAACAAAAAGCTAAGATTGGTAATGAAACCCGTCCTCTTTTGCAAAGTTTTCTAATGCGATGTAACAAGTTTATAGCAGAAGATGAAAATTCCGGGCCAACAGAGTGGTTCAATAGCTGTTACGATTCGGCCTCAAAATTGAAGGAAAGTGATGTTTTTCATCCTAATACAGTATTCTTTGTGCAACAGGCCCTAAATCTTATCCAGCAGGTGTGGGGAGAGCAAATCAAAGAACATTTGCATGCAATCACTGGCTGGCTGGCAGTGGCTGAGTTATCCCCCAAAAAATTTGCGCCAATATTGGCGCAAAAATTAGAGGTTGGTGAGTTGGAGACGGTTATCAGTTCCGGTAATGAGAAAGCCAAATTAGAAGTTTGTAAGATGATTGCGATGCTCTATATCAATCAACATACTTATAGATTCATGTATGACCGTTTTGAAGGACAACCTGATATGAATGACATCAGTCACTGCCTGGAAAAGGCTATTGCCGGAATAAAGAAACACTTACCAGAGTCTTACCACAAGATGTGGGATAATTTATTGTTTGCCACGTATGGGGCCATCGTCTGGCAAATGACCCAACAAGTTAACCAAACTATAACCGCCATACGGAAAATTTAGAGGGAGGCATCAGACAATGAGGAATGATGATTACTACAACTGTACGTTTGATTTGCAGTTGGCGTGGGATAACAACAGAGTGTCGGTACAGTATCAGTCCGAGCCTATTTCTGGGAGGTTGTATGTTCCTCCTGTGTTTAAATTACATGATGACATACCCATAGAAGACATCATCAAATTTGGCAAACACATTGCCACATTACTTTTGCCGGGGCGTATTCGCGGTATATTTAAGAAAAAATATAGAGCCAATAAAAAAGTTCGCCTGCGCCTCATATACCCTGAGGGTGAAAAGCAACTTATGGAAATCCCTTGGGAGTACGCTTACTTACCCCTTGATGCCCTAAGAGATCCTCATAAGAATCTATTAGGGCTTAATCAAGATATTTCAATTGTGCATCAATTAACCAATAAGGGGTCAGCCTGCGCGCGGGTCAATGCGCCAATAGTTAAAATGAAATATCTTTCTTGGTTAAAAAAAGATGACAAAGCTGATGAACAAAAAATATTTGAAAAATTTAAAAATGAATTACACAAGCTAGAAACAATTATTGAGTGTGAAGAAGATAAGAAAGGCTCAACATTTTTACCCGCTACATTCGCCAAAATAAAGGACGCCTTAGAAAACGACCATGTGCTGCATCTAACTTGTCATGGCGGCAGTAATGCCCTTTATATCAAAGGTGCGACATTGAACTCAAATGAGTTAACCCCTTCATCAATACGAGCTGTTATTTTGTTTAGCTGTAACTCCGCCGCGGGACATTCAGATAGTACTGGCGTTCAACTTCACCTGAAGGGTGTGCCGGTGGTAGTTGGATTTACATATATGATTCAACCCGGGGATGCTGCCGAGTTTGCCGCCGGTTTTTATCAGGCTCTGGCCAATCAACCCGGTGATGGCCTGGAAAAAGCAGTGGTTGCGGGACGAAACACGCTATTTCAATCCAAACGTGATTGTCGGTACGCAGGCTTTGGTCTGCCGCGCCTTTTTCTAAATAGCCCTGATAGCATCCTGATCCCTGAAGAGCGGTTATTTGGCACTGACCACGATATGTTAGATAGTTTTGATGAACTCATAAGAGAGAAAGGAAGTTGCACAAATCTTCACCCGGATACTAAAAAGTGGCAAAACGAATTAGATGCCTGGGTAAGACAAACCCCTGATGCCCCTAAACGAAACTGGTTCTTAATGACCGGCCCGGCCGGCAGCGGCAAAAGCACTCAAGTTGCAAAACTGATAAAGAAACTTGAAACGCAAAATGACTCTAAAACCCCGCCCCTGATTTACCATTTTTGCCAGGCCGAAGCCTCTAGCACTAACGACCCTTTGGCCTTTGTGCGATATTCCCTGGTGCGTCAATTGATTAAACATTATGGTGAAGCCTACAAGCAGCGCCTTCCTGAAGGAAGATTTCCCCTTTTGGTGGGGAATGTAAAACATGCCATACGGGAGTTTTTTGTTCAACCGTTAAGAGAACTTGCTGATGAAGATGTTGAAGCTTTTGAGCCGCCGGTGATTATCATAGACGGAGTTGATTTGGTTGGCCCCAATTATGATGTTTTAGATATGCTACTCGATCATCGCGGTGACCTGGATGATGTGGCGCGTTTCTTAATTACGGCTGATACAGACGATGATATACCAGAAGAAGTTAGGGAAAATATTCTTTGGCTAACCAATCACCATCAGGATGGCAAACCTGATTTACCCATCGCAAAGCAGGATGACCCCTTAATCTTGTTTAGCAAAATGAAGGAAAGACTCACTCTCCAGGGTAGTTCTACCTTCAACATGCCCCCACTCCCGGATAAAATTAAAAACTGGTCAGAATTGTATAACCTTTTTGACAGCGTGGTTAAGGCCATACAAAAAAAGCATGGCAAGCTGGCTACCCGGCTGTTAGACTTGGTAACAGTGTCTTATGAACCACTCTCTGTCGAAGATGTGGCTATTCTGGCCAGCTTTGACGATAGGCTTAAGCCTGAGCAAATCAAAGAAGAATTATCAGATGTGCGGCAAGATATCCAACCATTCTTTAAACCGTATAAGGATTATAAAAACAAACTTATTTTGTACCATGGTAGGCTTAAGATATATCGTCTGCGCAAGATGAATCCGTGGAATAATAATAGCGTTGCTCTTACGCATGAACTCTTTGTAAAAGCATTTCAACCACAAGCAGGTGATTGGACCGGCATGGCCGATTGGTGGGACTTAACTAAGACGCCCTGGCAGCAATTAACTACCCCCAATCCTGACCAAGCCAAGGCGATGTCCAGATACGTTAGGCGTTACCTTGCCAATCACGCCTACTACAGCTACAGCGCAACCGTCTGGCGTTCATCCAAAAAACGACCGGAACGGGCTGAAACATTTCTGAGCCTGATCTGTGATCCGCAGTTCCGAAAAGCTCGTTATGATGAAGTTGGTTGGAAAACTTCTCTTCAAGACCTGTGGAATGGCCTGCGGGTCATCTACACCGAACACATCCATAATCTATCGTCAGAGGGATATAATAAGCCAACTCGAATAGCTTTTGATCGGCTCATGGCGGCCAATGAACCCGGTACAGATTGCCATGGAGAACTCATTGAGCTTGAAAAGAAATTGAGACGGGGTGAAAAAGAGGTGGGTAGTCTTTGGGAGTTTCTAGATATTCCTCCCAAATTGTGATTGGACAAAAATAAAGCAAAGAACAAACCCGGCCAAGAATTACTTACTTCTTCCGGCAGCGCAGGGTAGAGTACAGCCAAATTCTATACCAAAAGGTAGCCTTGATATGACTGCACAACTTCCCCCCTAGCAGACATTCCCATTCCCAAGAGCATCCCGGAGGATTCTCATTGATGGTTATGATTACAATCAACCTGATACTCTACCAGTGGCTCTGCCCCGTCATCTGGAGATACCCATAACCCTCTTGGCTGCCCTGAATGACGACTACGCCTTGCCAGTAGGTGAGATACCCGTTGACTTCCTGTTCAACTAAGAGGGGTTTGAGTTTTAAATTAATGGCTTGGTTGGGTATGGCCAGGGACCACTCTATGGGATACTCTGTTTTACTCTGGGGGCTTTCCCAGTGATATTGGCCGGTTAGTTCCACGGTGTTTGGGGAAAGCGTTTGAGCCTGGCCGTCTGCGCCAACCAATAATAGTTTGTCAACCAGTAGGATTGGTTCGGCGGGGTCTTTGAAAGGTTCCTCTTTGTGATGAACATCAAGATAAATAATCTCTCGGCCATCCACCAGTTGTAAAAAAAACAGATCCCAACCGGCAATTGGCCCAAAATTCAAATTGCCCCACGCATGAATATGCCCGGCCTGACCGGTCACGGGAAAAGCGCCCCGAGGCGTAGTAATTATGCCCTGAGCCTGGTTGTTGGTTAAAGCATAGTAGGCAATGGCCTGGCCCGGCAGATTTGCCCTGGCCTGGTCCGGCCAGACTGCCGGTTTGACCTGCTGTAAAGTCAAATCCAGGGCGATCTCTCCATTATCCGCCCTAAGTTGCACATTACCCGGCGACACTTCTTGAACAAACCAATTTTCTACCCATACCCGGTAAGGGTTGCTGCCGGCTCCGGCCAACCGGCCGTTGCCCCGGCTAAAACGTTCCTCGTAATTAAAGGTTTGGCCGGTCTCGTCCGTAACGCTCAGGGAGGCAAAGTAAATTTGGTTGGCCGTCCATTCCGAGATACCCCCGCGCAAGCCCCGGCTGACCCCAAACCGGATAAAGGTGAGTTGCACCCCGTATTGATGCCCCATTTCATCCGTTAAATGGCCGCTGTAAAACCAGCCGTCGGTTTGGTGGTTGGGATGAGCGGCCAGGTCATCGGGAAAAACAATAGGTCGCCTCTCTATGGGGTCAAAGGCACGGCTGGCATCTTTAACCAGGTCAAAATCCGCCACGCGGCCTGTGATTTTGATATCCCCCTTTAGTTGCATAAAACCCACAATAATCAGGCCAGATATAAGCATCAGGATAACAACGGTGGCGAGCAGGCGCATCCTTTACTCCTCTCTGATTGCGGCGGCAATTTTCATCCGACTCAATCTGAAAGCAGGATAAATGCCGGCCAGCAGAGCCGCCGCCAACGACATGGTCAGGGCCAGCCCAAAGGTGGTTAGGTGGGGGCGTAATTGAACCACCCAGCCCAAAACACGCTGGTTGACCACCTGTACCAAGATGAAAGAGAAAATTGAGCCTACCGGAATGGACATCAGACCGGCAGCCAGGCCCATCAGTCCGGTTTCCAGCAGAGTTTTACCCCACAATTGGGAAACACTCATCCCGTTAGCCCGCAGGATGCCTAATTCGCGCGTCCGTTCAAATTGCAACGACATCAGCGTGCTTAAAATACCAAAAAAGCCCACCACCACCGCCAACAGGCGGAGGGCAGAGGTGACGGTAAAGCTACGTTCAAAGCCCTCACGAATAGACGTTTTTATAGCGTGGCCGGAGAACATCACCAGGGCATACCGCTCTGATAGTTTTTGTTTCAAGCGATAAATAACTTCCTCAGTTTGTGAGGCCAGATCAGGCGTTAAATAAAGGCTGATGATGGAGATGTGCGCATCTTGCCAGTAGTTTTGGTAAACGTGAGGGCGCATCAAAATATGACCCGCCCCCGGCGACTGGTAATCATAAATAATGCCGATAACCCTGAAGGGATGCGGCCCATCCCCGGTATTGAGCGTGAGTACAGAAGGTTGGTCAAGCGGTAAGTGATGATAACGGGCAAAAGCTTCCGTCACTACCACATCCCCCGCGGCCAGGGCGGCGGCATTGGCCCGGTAATCGCCCAATGACCAGAGTACGGGCATTTTATCTTCATCCGGCAGGGGATCAACCGCGCGAACAGTGACCAAACCGTAATCAGGCGAAACTACGGTCGCTTCCCAGATCGGCGATACCTGAACCACGCCCGGCATGGCGGCCAGTTCTTCAACCAAATACGGATCAAGCGCATTGCGATCCATAGACATAATGTAGATGTCGGCCCGGATGGTATTCTCCAACCAAACCGTAATGGAGTCTCTAAAGGAGTCAATCACCAGGCCAACGGCCACAATGATGGAAATGACCAGCATCAAGGCCGCAATGGCAATAGAGGTGCGGCTCAAGGCCCGAAGAATATCACGCGGCCCCATCCGGCCAATAAGGCCCAAACTCCAACGGGTAAGGGGATGCAACAGCCGCATGAACAGTTGGGTAAAGAGGGGGGTTAAAAGAACAAACCCGGCCAGAATGGTAAAAATGGCCGTAAAACCCAGAAGCAATGATTTACCGGGATAATATAATAAACTCCAACCGGCAGCCAGCAGCAACGCCCCCCCTCCGGTCAAGCCCGGCATGAGCCTTTGCAGCCGGCTCTCTTGCTGAGAGCGCTGTAAAACATTGTGCGGGGGGATGGTGGTGGCCTCCAGGGCCGGTATAAAAGCAGCCAACAAACTGGCCACCAGACCGGCCACCATACCTTTGTAAAGGATTAAGGGCGACCCCCATAAACTTTTCTGCACGGTCAAGCGGTAAAATTCGCCAATGGTTCCGGCGACCACCCCCACCAGTGTCCGCCCTAATAAAATGCCCAGGCCCAGCCCAATAATGCTGCCCGCTATTCCCAATACCAGGGCCTCGGTTAGCACCAGGCCAAAAATTTCACGCCGGGTGACGCCCAGGCAGCGTAAAACCCCTAACACCGGCCGCTGCTGCACCACCGAAAAACTGATGGTGTTATAAATCAAAAACATCCCGGCCAGCAGAACCAATTGGCTGGCAATAGATAAACTTAGCTCAAGGGACTCTACCATTTGGGTGATGGCCTGGGTCTGTAACTCGGCCGGCTGGAGGCGGGCTTTGGCCGGCAAGCGGTCAACAATGGGCTGCGTGTCTGCCTTGGCCGGAAGCTTCAGGTCAATATAATCAATGCGGCCAACTTTGTCTAATAACACCTGGGCAGTGCTGATATCGCTGATCATAAGGCCTGCTAAGGCCCGGCGGCTGACCTCATCATTGGTTTCCAGCATGGCCGCCAGCTTAACATATTTGTGTTGGCCATTGATCACCACGGTCAAGTTATCACCCAGGGCCAATTGATATTGCTCGCATAACGATTGGGCCAGGGCCACCCCATCAGGCGTTAGCAGCAGATGAGCCAGGGCAGCCAGCGAAGCCCCATCATCCTGCTCCCCCAGATAATTCACAATAGATAGTTCGGCCGCCGGGTCAATGCCCAACAATTGCAGGTAGGCATTGCGCGCGTTTTTTAAGCGCACCCGCCCGGTCACTACCGGCGCCGTATCTCTAAGACCCAGTTCCAGCCGCAGGTCTTCATAAAGCGCGGTCGGTAATCCTCCAGACCCGGCCACAATTTGATGCGTAGCCTGGTTGGTAACACTACCTGTAGATAGGACAAACGCCTGGTGGGCGCTTTGGTTGGCCATATCAATGCCCACAATCAGGGCCACGCCCAGGGCCACCCCCAAAATGAGCAGCAGGCTTTGCAGCGAGTGTTTGTCGCTATGGCGCAGCGCCAATAAAGTAAAATGAGACAATCTGAGCATGGCGCTATCATAAGCGAAAAACCACAATTAGGCAACCACTATTAAAAAACCCTTGCAATAATGAGCATTATAGGATAAAATAAGAGGGATGGTTCACAATTTAGTTGACACTTTTTTGAGCACGAAATAAAAATTGGCCGTTAAAATTTATCGGGTCCAGGCTATTTTCT
>JAFGDY010000182.1 GCA_016931895.1 Anaerolineae bacterium | reverse complement strand
TCCACCCAACCTACAGCGCGTAGGGTGGGTCGAGGCACGAGACCCAACACCTTCCGGGGCGGCGCAACTCCGTGTTGGGTTTCACTTTCGCTCAACCCATCCTACAGCGCGTAGGGTGGGTCGAGGTGACGAGTCCCAACACCTTCCCTGAATTTTTCTGTAGGGGGATAATCGGCTAAAATACACATTCCAAAACCTGACATCTTGGGTTATTTATGGAATATCGTCGAGCCAGAACTCCCGGCGCAACCTACTTTTTTACGGTTGTCACCCATAACCGGCGCAAATTTTTGTGCCTCCCGGAAAATATCGCCCTGCTGCGCCAGGCATTTCGTGAGGTGATGGCCGATCACCCTTTCAAAATCGAGGCCATTGTCATCTTGCCCGACCATCTTCACGCTTTGTGGACATTGCCTGTTGGCGATGCTGATTTTTCTACCCGCTGGCGACTTATCAAAAGCCATTTTAGCCGCCACTGTAACCCTGTTTACCAAGGACAGCTCTCCGCATCCCGGCAGCGTAAACAAGAAAAAGCTGTGTGGCAGCGTCGCTTTTGGGAGCATCAAATCCGGGATGAGGCTGATTTCATTCAACACGTAGCGTACATTCATTACAATCCGGTCAAGCACGGTCTGGTCAACGCGCCGATAGATTGGGAGTATTCCAGTTTTCGGCGTTATGTTGAAGCGGGTCTCTATCCCGCCGATTGGGGCGCAAGTGGAACGCTTGCTTTTCCCCAACACATTGGGCAGGAGTAGCCCTGATCAACGTTGGGTTTCATTCTTCAACCCAACCTACGCGGCTGCGGCCCGGCTTTATCCGGCGGGATTTATTTTTTTGTAGAATTTACGCAGTTGGCGATTTCTCCGGTCTGGTTTATAATACCAACAGCAAAGACACTGTAGGGTCAGGAAAAGATGAATACCCTATCCATTGATTATCCATCTGAAGTTCTATGGGCTTTACAACAAGACCCCGACGAATTTGAAAATGAAGCCCGGCTGCTTTTAGCCTTAAAGCTCTATGAAACCGGCAAATTAAGCACCGGTCTGGCGGCCCAAATGGCGGGCGTTCCTCGTGTTGCATTTTTCTATTTATTGGGGCAACACGGTTTATCACCCTTTGGAGAAACTCCTGAGGAATTGGAGGAGGATTTTAGCCATGCCCAGCAGGCCGCCCGCCGGGCCGGTAATTCTGAATAATACGCCATTGGTAGCGTTGTGGTCTTTGGGCCATTTAACGCTATTGCGTGATTTGTACGGAGAGGTTCTCATTCCCCAGGCCGTGTATGAAGAGTTTTCAGCCACCGAACGGTCAATACGTCAAGCGGCTTTGGCTGAAGCCCCCTGGATTAAAACAACACCTTTGTCTGACCCGCGTCAAGCCCTGGTCTACGTTGGCCTGGACCGGGGAGAGGCTGAAGTGTTGGCCCTGGCCAATGAACGGTTGGCCCGGCTGGTGATCATTGATGAACGTAAAGGACGCCGTTACGCCCAACGGTTGGGCTTGCCTTTAACCGGTGTGGTGGGAGTACTTTTAACGGCCAGGCATAACGGCTTGATACCCGCTTTAGCCCCTCTCATTGACCAATTATTGCAAGAAGGACTTTTCCTGACCCCGGCGTTGGTAGAGAAATCGCTTGAATTAGCCGGAGAAGATTAAGCGTAATGACAACCACCCCCCTCCCCACCCTGCCCCACATTACCATCTGACAGGCCAAAGTTGACCGTCTAGGCTGGACGGATGGATTAAGTTTTACCGCCTACGGCCTGCGTTTTGGCCTGCGCAGCAATACCCCGGCGGCGCTGGAACAGGCCGCCCCATTTCTGCCGTTGGGCTGGCAGCCCGCGCCGGTGGGCGAGGTGGATATTTTGTACTCGCTGCGGCAGGCCCCGCCGAGCCAACGCAAAGGGCAGCGCAATTACCACCTGCTCTATTGCGGCTCGGCTTTGCTGGCCCGCGCGCTGGAACTGCCGCCCCTTTTTGACGCCCTGCAACAGCACGCCGAACAACTGACCGTGTTGCGGGCGCAGGATTGTTTGTTTGTCCACGCCGGGGTGGTCGGCCGGCAGGGAAAGGCCATCATTATCCCGGGCCGCAGCATGACGGGCAAAAGCACGCTGGTGAAAGCCCTGGTTGAGGCCGGGGCCACCTACTACTCCGACGAGTTTGCCGTGCTGGATAAAGCAGGCCGGGCGCATCCCTATCCCCTGCCCCTTTCCCTGCGGGGTAAAAACGGGCAGCCGGGGCGCAAAATCCCGGCTGAAGAACTGGAGGGGCAAATTGGGGTCGAGCCGCTGCCGGTGGGGTTGATCGTTGTTACCGCATACCAGCCGGAGGCTGTCTGGCGACCCCGCAAACTCACGCCCGGCCAGGCGCTGCTGGCCTTAATGGACAACACCGTGGCCGCCCGGCGCGAACCGGCTTATTCGATGCCCATTTTAAAGCAGGCCGTCACCAACGCCGTTACCCTCAAAAGCAAACGCGGCGAGGCCGCAGCGGTCGCGCCCGCGCTGCTGGCCCGGCTGGAAAAAGTACTCTAACAACCTTTTGTTGTTGCTTGCTTTTTAACCATCCCTCACAATTTCAGGGCATAACATATTCAGGCGGGAGCGAAGAGTCCCCCCAGCTTTGTTTGCCAGAGGCGCGGTGGTGGAAAACAAAATTGTCACGTGGAGGACGAAGCAAAGGTGGGGTTTCATTCTAGGTGATTGAGCGCAACAGGCGGTCAGAAATATGCCTGGCCTGGACGGATAGCAGGGGGCGCAAGGCATCTTGCGGCCACAGTCGCCGCCAAAGCAGCATTTCTCGTTGCAGGGGCGCTAAATCCAACAATAATACCTCCGGTACATACGGGGCGCTCCACTCGATAAAGAGCGCCGCCTCGCGCAACAGGCTTGAAACCAAATCATCGTAAGTGGGCGAAACTGAACGCGAAGAAATACGAGCCAGGGTTGAGGCCAGATTGCCGATTTGCTGCCGCCAATCAAGTTGTTGGTACCGTTGCTGTAATGGTGCTTGTTCCATCAGCTTATCTCCAGTAGTGGCCTGATTATAAATTGAACCTTCCCTCAAGGCAAGGCCGCCCCCAAATTTTGACATCTTGCCCCTTTTGCTTTAAGATGAAATACGTTTTTAACTCATCTCACAAGGAGCAAAAATAGAGTGTTATATGTCTCACCTCATCTGGCCTTACTATCTTTGCGCCTGCTTGAATAAATCCGGCGACCTGAGCCGGACGACAAAACAATCACAGAACTTCAGACTCGCAGGGTTTGGGCGAAACACGTTCGCCTGCCCGGCGGGTCTTTTATTTTAACCCGGGAATTTTGATACATTGGTTATTGAGAACCAAGGCCGGGCCAATGAGGCGGGTGGATGACCGTAGAAGTTAGACCCCTGGGTGTAAGCTGCAACCTGCAATGCCTGTATTGTTACCAGCATCCCCAGCGCGACGCCGGCAATATACGCCGAGGTTACGACATTGAAAAAATGAAAGCCGGCATCGAAAAAGAGGGTGGGGCTTTCTCCCTGTTTGGCGGCGAAGCCTTGCTGATCCCTGAAGACGACCTGGAAGAGTTATGGTCATGGGGCTACGAAAAGTTTAAGAGTAACGGCATCCAGACCAACGGCACGCTTATCAACAACAACCATATGCGCATGTTCAAGCAGTACAATGTGCATGTTGGCGTTTCGGTGGATGGGCCGGGCGAACTGAACGACGCGCGTTGGGCCGGCAGTCTGGAGCGCACCCGGGAGATGACGGATAGAACGCATGCGGCCATTGAGCGGCTGGCCGGGGGAAATATTCGATGGAGCCTGATTGTCACCCTGCACCGCAACAACGCCACCCCGGATAAACTGCCGCTCATGCACGATTGGTTCAGATATATGGACGGCCTGGGGGCATGCGGCGCCCGGCTGCACATCATGGAGGTTGAAAACGACGCCATCTACCGGAAGTATGGCCTTAGCCCCGAGGAGAACATTGCGGCCCTGCTGAGCTTCGCCGGCCTCGAAGAGAAACTCGTCAACTTCAAGTTTGATATATTCAAAGATATGCGCCACATGCTGCTGGGCCAAGACAACGCGGCCACCTGCATCTGGAACGCCTGCGACCCCCATACCACCCGCGCCGTGCGGGGGGTGGAGGGCGGCGGCCAGCGCAGTAACTGCGGCCGCACCAACAAAGACGGCATTGATTTTATTAAAGCCGACGTGGAGGGATTTGAACGCTACCTGGCCCTGTACCATACTCCCCAGGAATACGGCGGCTGCCGGGACTGTCGCTTTTTTTTGATGTGCAAAGGGTCATGTCCCGGCTCGGCCCTTGACTACGACTGGCGGAACCGCTCGGCCTACTGCCGGGTGTGGTTTGAGTTGTACCGTTATTTTGAAGACCGGCTGGTAGAACAGGGCCTGCAGCCGCTCTCGCTGCGCCCGGAACGCCGGCAGGCGGAACATCTTATTCTGGAAGCCTGGGCGGCGAATTGTTACATGAGCGTTAAAGCGGCTCTCACCCGGATTGAACAGGGGCGGGCTGCCGGCGGCCCAACTGCCCATGGTAACGGCCACGGCGACGCGCCCCACGGCGACCACACCGACGGGCGCGGCCCCGGCCACCGCGACAGCCACGGCGACGCGCCCCACGGCGACGCACCCCATGGCGACGCGCCTTACGGCGACCACACCGACGGGCGCGCCGGCGGCGGGAGAGAGATGTAACAATGGAACGGCTTGACTTTGTTTTGCCCGATTTTACCCGCTTGAGCTGGGCCGGCAGCCGGGCCAGGGAAGTCTGGGAACCGCGTCTTGGGCGCATCGGCCGGGCCTGGTTCAACCTGGAATGGCTCTCGGTTGTGGCCGGCCTACGCGCCTGCGGCTTAAAAATTGCCTCGCCCCAAGAATTTGTGGCCCAGGCCGGGGAATGGGCCAAACACGGCTTAAGCGGCCTGCCGTTGGAAATTCAGGGCCTGTCCACCAACTCCTATGCCGGGGCCAGCCTCCGGGCCGAGTTGGGCAAGCCCTTTGCCTTTCGCATTGTTATTGCCGCCCCGGCCGATATGATTGCTTTCAAAAACGCCTGGGACAACGGCGACGACGAACGCATCGGCCAACTGCTGGGCTACCCCCCCTGCTGCTACCGGTTTTATCGCCGGGTTTGGGTGGATGAGGACCTGGTTGATACCACCTGGCCCATGGCCCGGGGCAGCGTGGCCGCCCCCAACAGCAACCGCTGCCTGGAGGTGAGCGGCCCGCCGGAGGCCAATATTTTGTGGCGCTGGATGGGGGTGCGGGCCACGCCCCACCTGCCCTGTAGTTTTCACTGCCCGGAAACGGTGGCGTTGGGCCAAAAGTTAATCGCCCTGGGCCGGGCTAACGGTTACAATCAGGAAATGGACTGGCTGCTGGAGATCCTGTCCTGGCCGGTTGAATGGTCGGCCCTACACGGCATTGCCGAGATAAAAACGCCTGTTCTAAAAGTGTCGGCCAGAACCGACGCCACGCCGACGAAATATGTGGTCAGGCGAATTGGAACAGCTTATCCTGACGAGGGCGCCCAAGGATTGGGCTTCCCCTACCGGGTCCCGGCCGGGCAAATTTTAACCCAATCGGCCGGTTTCCGCCGCGGCCTGGATAATCCTATCAAACCCAGGCCGCCAGAGCCGGCCTGGTACGCCGCCGACAACGGCTTCAATTCCCGCCTGGCCATGGAACAGGCCCACCGGCCCGTTATTGAATTGGCCACGGCCACCCTGGCCGGGCAGTCCGGCAACATACTGGACTTGGGTTGCGGCAACGGGGCGTTGCTGCGCCAAATCTGCCAGGTGAACCCCGGCCTGGCGCCCTTTGGCCTGGAATTTGACCCCGGCCGGGTTGAACACGCCCGGGAACTTCAGCCCGATTACGCCGAAAATTTTAGCCAGGGGGATATATTTGCCAGCGAGTGGCCCTGGCCCGACGGCCGGCGCTACGCCCTGGCCATCCTGATGCCGGGCCGGTTACTGGAAACGGGATCCGGCCGGGCCGCCCGGCTCAAGGCCCGGCTCGCGCAGCACTGCGACCACCTGCTGGTTTACGCCTACGGCGACTGGCTGACCCGCTACGGCGACCTGCCGGGATTGGCCGGCCAGGCCGGGTTGAAATTGCTTAAAACCAACGCGCCCGCCACGGCCGGCCTGGCAATGGTGGAATAATTTAAAAACTCTTGTCACAAAACTACTGGCAAAGGAAAAAAAAATGAGCACTGATTCCAACAACCCCAATCATCCAGATACAAAGCAGGCCGCGCCTGCCAATCCTGAGGCCGAGCGGGCCAGGGTCTTTTCCAGGCGCGCCATCCTCCAGGCCGGCTGGACCGCCCCGGTGATTGCCGCCGTTTATCTGGCCCAGCCGGGCGAGGCCTTTGCCCAAAGTCCCGGCGCCCATGCCGACACCCCCCACCTAGACACCGCCCACGCCGACACCCCCCACCTAGACACCGCCCACGCCGACACCCCTCACCTTGACACCGCCCACGCCGACACCCCTCACCTTGACACCGCCCACACCGACACCGCCCACACCGACACGTACGCCGACACGCATACCGACACCCCTCACACCGACGCCTACACCGACGCCTACGCCGACGCCCACACCGACGTCCCTCACGACGACACCCCTTACACCGACATCCCTTATACCGACATTCCTTACGACGACTTTTACACCGACGTTCCACACGACGACCATTTTGACGGTTCTTATACAGATTCTCACGACGACTTTTATACCGATATTCCCCACACCGACACCCACACCGATATTCCCCACACCGATGTTCCCTACACCGACACCTACGCCGACACCTACACCGACACCCACACCGATGTTGCCTATACCGACACGCATACCGACACCCACACCGACACCCCCCACACCGACACCCCCCACACCGACACCGCCCACACCGACACCGCTCACGCCGACACCGCCCACGCCGACATCGCCCACACCGACACCGCCCACGCCGACACTCCTCACACGGATGCCTGATACTATGGAAAGGCCGGTGAAACAGAACCGGGCAAACCGGGCTGCCGGTAAACCTCGCCAACTGGCCGGAGTTGAAACAATGGCTTTACCGGACGAGATGGTGCTTTACATGCCCGGCCCGGAGTTGGTGGTTTCGCTCAACCACTCGGCTGCAGCCGTTTGGGAATTGTGCGACGGCCAAACCAACGTGGCCGGGATCAGTCGGGAATTGGGCCAGACGTTGGGCCGTTCCGGCCAGGAGTTGCTGGCCGAGGTGGAAGCGGCGGTCGGGCAACTGGTCGAATTGGGCCTGGTGGAGATGGTTTAAGTGGGGCTGTTACACATCACCTTTGGCCAGCACCGGGTGACGGTTCAGTCAGAGTCGCCGGAAGTGCTGGCCGGGGTTGAACGCCGTTTTGGCCAAATGCTCAACTCCGGCTCCGGCCGGGAAGCGGGCCGGCTGGAGGTGTGGCCGGAAGGACAGCTTTATGCTCTGGCCGGTCCCCGGCAACCCAAAACGGAGCGGGGTGAACTGCCCGCTATTTTGCGCAGCCTGGAATACCAGGCCGTCATGCTGTTGGTAGAAGCCCGGCCCGATTTGCTCTGGCTGCACGCGGCCGCAGCGGCAAACGCCGGCGGGGGAGTGCTTTTTCTGGGTCCCTGGGGGCATGGCAAAAGCACGCTGGCCGCTTGCCTGTATGCTCAGGGCTGGGCTTTCCTGGCCGATGATATTATTCCTCTGGAACCGCGCCTGGACCGCCTGTTCCCTTTTCCGCAAACGCCCGGCCTACGCCGGGGCGGCCCAACAATTTCCCGGCAGATCCTGCGCCACCTACCCAAGGCGGACGCGCCCTTGCGGCCGGAGGGCGTGTGCCGGCAGGCCGCGCCGGTGAGGGCGTTGATCTTTCCCCGCTACCAGGCCGACGCCCCGGCGCGGCTTGAACCCTGTTCTCCGGCGAAGGCCACCCTGGGACTACTGCAACAGTGCGTGAACTTTGCCGCACACCGGGGCGCGGCCGTGCGCTACCTGGGCCGCCTGGCCGCGCAGCAGCCCGCCTTCCACCTGACTTTTAGCGACGCTCAGAGCGCGGCCGCGCTGGTCATCCAGGCCCACTTTTGAGATACGCCCCAAAATTTTGACATTTTGCCCCTTTTGCTTTAGGATAAGATACGTTTTTAACCCATCCGGCGAGAGGCAAAAATGCCGCATGCCTTACCTTACCTTACCTTACCTTACCTTACCTTACCGCCCTTGCGCCTGCCTGAATAAGCCGGGCCGCCGGGCGATAAAACAGAATCACGGAAACTCAGACCTATCGGGCGCGTCAGTAATTGCCTGCCCGGTGGGTCTTTTATTTTAAATCAGGAGGCAGGAATCAGGAACTAGGAATCAGGAGGTAGGGGTTAGTATTTCCCCTAATTCCTAATTCCCAATCCCTAACCCCCAATCCCTAATTCCTAATTCCCAAATAAAGGAGAAAACCAATGCAAACCAAGCAATATCCAAAACAATCAAAAACAGTACACGTTGAAACCCTTGAAGGCGAGTTGTGCATTTACGACTGGCAGCGCATGCAGGTGCATAACCTCAACCCCACCGCGGCCAGGGTGTGGGAGCTATGCGACGGCCAAACCACGCCCCAGGAGATGGCGGCCCAGCTGCACGGCGATCTGACCCCGGAGCAAGCCGAAGAACTGGTATGGTTAGCCCTGAAACGGCTGGAAGGGGCTAACCTGTTACAAAACAAAGTAGTGCAACCCGCCGGGCGCAAAGTATACAGCCGCCGCGAGATGCTGGCCAAGCTGGGCGTGACCGTGGTCATGCTGCCGGTCATCACGTCCATTGTGGCCCCCAGCCCGGTCGAGGCCCAATCGCCCGCGCCGGGGCCAGGGCCGGGGCCAGGGCCGGTATGCCCCATTGTGCGCACCGCTAACGTGGGCACTACAGATGGCCTCGTCGGATACCAATTTACCGCTTTTAACGAGGGCCCCATCACCGATGCTCAAATAACAGCCTGCGGCGTCACCCACATCAGCTATGCGTGGACGGGCGCTGTTGTTCCGCCGGCGGCGGCGGTGGGTGCAGGTATCTTCTTAGCCCAAGCCAACAATGTACAAGCGAACAACCAGAGAATCTTGCCATCAGGAACCGGTTCGCCTGATGGCCCCAACGCAACCGCCAACCTTTGGACAGGCAACCGCGATTACAACGGCGTTGACGTAGACGTCAGCGTTCCCGAAACCTGGAACGTGGGCGTTTTAACCATTACGCTGGCCTAAGTAGCGCGTAGGTTGGGTCTCGTTACCTCGACCCAACCTCCAACTTTCGCGGTAGACCTGACAGGTTGCGAATGCTTCGCATTCGACGGAAACCTGTCAGGTCTGCGCGCGCCTACGCATATTTTTGATGGCTGCGGTTATGTAACCGCAGCCTGCCTGCAACCGGCTTAAGTCGGGCTACCGGGGGTGACGGAGGTATCTCCGTCACCATCATCAAGTCTGTAGGTCACGCCGGCCGCGTGACGCATCTTTCCGCCTGGATAGAGGTCACATTAAAAACGTGACCTGCTGCGTTTGCCCAACAATTGATAGTAGGTTGGGTCTCGTGCCTCAACCCAAGCTACGGTCTAAAAGAGCGTTTTTCTTAAATGTCATCAGTTCGCTTCGCTCAGGGCAAGTTTCAAGGCCGTTAGGCCGAGAAATCTCTTTCTAACATCCGCCTGATAGGGGATTTCTCGTCGCTTCAGTCGCTTCCGCTTCCAAGCGCCTCGAAATGACATGCGGGTGTATTTAATAAGACCGCAGAGGTCGCAAAGACCTCTGCGGTCTGTTTTATCCTTTGTTTCCCCGTTTGCCTTAACCTCCCTCTCGGTGCTAAGATGTGGCTTATCATTAGACACCTGAAGAACCAACATCAATAGTTTTGTCGATAATCAATATCACAGAGTGGCAATGTAGCAAGGTGGCAGGGTAACAGGTTGTTACTCTGCGACTTTGTTACCCTGCTACCCTGCTACTCTGCAAGACAACGCCTCTTTGAAGGCATATTTTCCGGGCCAAGCCCCGAACATTATTAAGGAGACCCCATGCCCCCCGACAAATTCAGCCAGGCCATCGCCCAAGAGTTGGACATCCGCCCCCAACAGGTGGCCCGCTCCATTGACCTCTTTGACGCCGACAACACCATCCCCTTTGTGGCCCGCTACCGCAAAGAAGCAACCGGCGGCCTGGACGAGGCCCAACTGCGGGCCGTTCTGGAACGGCTCACCTATTTACGCAACCTTGACGCCCGCAAAGAAACGGTGCTGCGCAGCATTGAGGAGCAGGGCAAACTGACCGGCGACCTGCGCCAACGCATCGAGGCCGCGGCCACCCTGCAAGAAGTGGAAGACCTGTACCTGCCCTACAAACCCAAACGTCGCACCCGGGCCGCCATTGCCCGCGAGCGCGGGCTGGAGCCGCTGGCCCAACTGCTGCTGGCCCAAGAAGTGACGCAAGGCGACCCGGCCCAAATGGCCGCCGATTTTCTCACCGACGACGTGCCCACGCCCGACGACGCCCTGGCCGGGGCGCGAGACATTGTGGCCGAGGTGGTGGCCGAAAACGCCGACATCCGGGCCGCTGCGCGCAAACAAACGCGCAACGAAGCCCGGCTGGTGGTGAAAGTGGCCGACCAGAGCAAAGATGAGCGCGGCGTTTACCAAATTTATTACGACTACCAGGAAAAGTTGAGCCAAATTCCGCCCCACCGCCTGCTGGCCCTTAATCGCGGCGAGCGCGAAGGCGTGTTAAAGGTTAAACTGGAAGGGCCGGACGACGAACTGGTGGGCCAAATTCAGCGGCGGATGATCACCAACCCCAAATCCATTTTTACCGGCCAGCTCCGCGCGGCCATCGCCGACGGCTACAAACGCCTGCTGGCCCCCTCCATTGAAACCGAACTGCGCGGCGAGTCAACCGATGCCTCCGACGAGCACGCCATTGAGAACTTTGCCGCCAACCTGCGCCAATTGTTATTGCAGCCGCCCATCCCCGGCAAAACCGTTATTGGCATAGACCCCGGTTTCCGCACCGGCTGCAAAGTGGCCCTGGTAGACCCCACCGGCAAGTTTTTGGGCGGCGTCACCATTTACCCCCACGAGCCGCAAAAGAAGTGGGCCGAGGCCAAAGCCATCCTGGTCAAACTGATGCTTGAACAAAACGCCGGCGTGATAGCCATTGGCAACGGCACGGCCAGCCGCGAAACCGAGGCCATGGCCGCCGAAGTTATCAGCGAAGCCAAAGCGCAAATTGCCAATAGCAAGTTAGAATTGGCTTATGTGATGGTGAATGAGGCGGGCGCGTCGGTTTACTCCGCCAGCAAGCTGGCCCGGGCCGAGTTCCCCGATTTGGACGTGAGCATGCGCGGGGCTATCTCTATTGCCCGGCGGTTGCAAGACCCGCTGGCCGAACTGGTCAAAATTGACCCCAAGTCCATTGGGGTGGGGTTGTACCAGCACGACGTGAACCAAAAACGGCTGGGCGAAACCCTGGACGCCGTAGTGGAGAGCGCGGTCAACCACGTGGGCGTGGATGTGAACACGGCCAGCCCGGCCCTGCTCAGTTACGTGGCCGGGGTCAGCCGCCGGGTGGCCGAGGCCATTGTGCAACACCGCGAGGAACACGGGCCGTTCAAAACCCGCAACCAGTTAAAAAAGGTTAAGGGGTTGGGCGACAAAACCTACCAACAGGCTGTTGGCTTTCTCAAAATCCCGGCGGGCGACCGTCCCCTGGACAATACCTTTATCCACCCCGAAAGTTATCCCGTGGTTGAGCGTTTGTTTGACTACCTGGAAGTGCGCGGTGATGAAAAAGACCTGCCCCACCGCCTGGAAACGTTACGCCGGCAAGAGGATTTGAGCGAGTTGGCCGACCTGCTGGAGGTCGGCGCGCCCACGCTGGCGGATATTTTAGAAGCCCTGGCCAAACCGGGCCGTGACCCCCGCGACGAACTGCCCAAACCCCTGCTGCGCCAGGACGTGCTCAAAATGGAAGACCTGCGCGAAGGGATGATCCTGACTGGCACGGTGCGCAACGTGGTTGATTTTGGCGCGTTTGTGGACATTGGCGTTAAACAAGATGGGCTGGTACACATTAGCCAGTTGGCCGACCGTTACGTGAAAAATCCGTTTGAGGTGGTCAAGGTAGGCGATGTGGTCAAGGTGAAGGTGATGGCCGTGGATGTGGCGCGGGGGCGGATTGGGTTGAGTATGCGGGAAATTGCATAACCTTGCTCATCTTTTTCTGATAAAAAACAACACCGCGCAGGACCATTTCTCTACGCGGTGTTTTGTTTCTATTCAATTTTCCGGGCTACAAATTATGGGTGGTGATCACATTGTAAGTGATACAACCATACTTTTGCCCATCCCCCCTGGCCCCTCCCCCAAATGGGGGAGGGGCCAGGGGTGGGGGCCAAATAAAAACATCTCATCACTTATAATTGAACCACTACCCAAATTATGGATACACCTGGAACGGGTTATACACAGCCCCATCACCGCGTACACCCACACCCCAAGACTGATCCGCACCCATCTCAACCT
>JAFGDY010000181.1 GCA_016931895.1 Anaerolineae bacterium | reverse complement strand
GACTACCCCTGGAGTGCGGAATTTATTCCGCTTTTTGGCAGAGGCAGAATGAATTCTGCACTCCTTCAACTGATTTGAAACACACCCATTTCATTTTAGCACGGAGCAGAGGTGGTGACAAGGCAGTTCTGGTTTTATGGGCAAATAGCTGCCACAAATTTGCTCATCCCCAAATTTAACCTAAACTTGCCGGTAAGGTTATTTTTTTTTGAGGGAGGAGTCCGCCATGTTACCCCGGCAAGCCTTACAACAGCATTTTGGTTTTAACCACTTCCGCGAGGGGCAGGAAGAGGCCATTCAGCGCGTGCTCAAGGGCCAACATACGCTGCTGGTGATGCCCACCGGCTCCGGCAAATCATTGGCCTACCAATTGCCCGCCATGCTCTTGCCCGGCCTGTCCCTGGTCATTTCTCCCCTGATTTCACTGATGAAGGACCAGGTGGACAGCCTGACCGAAAGCGGCCTGACCGCCACCTACATCAACAGCTCCCTGCCCGGCGATGAAGTCAACCGGCGGTTGCGGGCCATGCGCGAGGGCCACGTCAAACTGCTCTACATTGCCCCGGAGCGATTGCGCAGCCGCCAATTCACCCGCGCCCTGGCCAATATCACCGTCAGCCTGCTGGCGGTTGACGAAGCTCACTGCATCTCTCAATGGGGCCACGATTTCCGGCCCGATTACCTGCAAATCGGCCCCACCTGGCAGGCCCTGGGCCAACCCACCCTGCTGGCCACCACAGCCACGGCCACCCCCACCGTGCAAAAAGACATTCTCAAACTGTTGGGCCTGGAAAACGCTCAAACCATTGTCACCGGCTTCAACCGCCCTAACCTCACCTTTGGGGTGAAAAGCGCGCCCGATACCCGCACTAAATTTCAAATCCTGCAAAGTATGCTCGGCCAACTCCAGGGCAGCGCTATTGTTTATGCCGCCACCCGTCGCAACACCGAAGAAGTGGCCGACTTTATCCACAATAGCCTGAAACTTCCCGCCCGGCCCTACCACGCCGGGCTTGACCGCGATATACGCCACCAGGTGCAAACCGACTTTATGGCCGACCGCCTCAAAATTGTGGTGGCTACCAATGCCTTTGGCATGGGCATTGACAAACCCGACGTGCGGGCCGTGATCCATTACAACATGCCCGCCACCGTGGAAGCCTACTATCAAGAAGCCGGCCGCGCCGGGCGCGACGGCCTGCCCGCCGAGTGCGTGCTGCTTTTTGCCCCCGACGACCAGGGTTTGCAGGAGTGGCTCATTAACAGCGATACCCCCGCTTATCAAGACCTGCATCAGGTTTGCGATCTGCTCGCGCGGGCGGCCAACAACGGCGAAGTCTTTTTTGCCTACCATGAACTGGCCGAGATCACGGGCCTGCACCCGGTCAAAATCCGGATCACCCTCAGTGAGTTGGAGCTGGCCGGGGTCATTGTTCACCTGGGCGATGAAGGCGGCTATGGCCGGTGGAAAGTGCTGCCCGCCTCTAACAAGACCCTGGTTGAACGGGCCAAAGCCGTTGCCCGGCGAGCGCAGATTCGTTTTGACCTGTTGGGCAAAATGCTTGATTATGCCTATTTGACCACCTGCCGCCGGAAATATTTGCTGGATTACTTCGGCGACGTGACTCCGCCCCGCTCGCCGCGTTGCTGTGATAATCACGCCGCCGCCGGCCTTGCAGATTTGCCCAAGGCTGTTACCCCGCAGGAATGGTTCCCCTTGATTGTGCTGGAAACGGTGCGTAGTTTCCGGCAGCGCCCGGTAGGCCGCAAACGGCTGGCCCAAATCCTCAACGGCTCGCAGGCCAAAGGCATCCGGGAATTTGGCTATGACCGGCATAGATTCTACGGCAAACTCAGCGGCCTCAGCCAGGCTCAAATTATCGCCCTGATTGACGCCTTGATCTCAAACCGATACTTGCGTCTCTCCGGCGGCGATTTGCCGGTGTTAACCCTCACCCCGCCGGGCATGGAAGCCCTCAAAACGCGCGCGGCCCTCCCTCTGGATATTCCCGGCCTAAGCCTGACCGATGAGGCCATAGAGCAGTGGCAAAATCGCAGCCAGCGTTCCGACACGGTGCTGGAAACGTTTGAGTTATTCCGGCAGCACCTGACCCCGGCTCAAATTGCCGCCGCCCGCGGCCTGAAAGAAAGCACCATTTACACCCACCTGGCCCGGTTGATTGGCGACGGTAAAATCGAACTCCGGCAGGTCATTCCCCCGGAAATTGAGGCGCAAATTGTCAAGGCCATCGCCAAAGTGGAAGATACCACCCGGCTGGCCCCGCTCAAGGCCATCCTGCCCGACACGATAGCTTATGAACAAATCCGGTGTGTTGTGGCCGCGCATGCAATGCTGCCGGACGCGGAAAACCATCCGGCTGCCGTCGGCGAAGAATCTGCGGACCTGCCGGAAAAACCCGAGAAGCGGGGGGATGCCCCGGATGCCGTTATTCTTGAGGCCGTGGCTAAACTCGGCGGCGCGTTGGGCCGCACCGGCCTGGCCCATTTTCTAACGGGTTCCAAAAAACCGTGGCTAGAGACATTTGCCCAACACTCCTGTTACGGCCAACTGGCCCATCTCACCCGGAAAGCCGTGATCAACATCATTGACGCCCTGATTGCCGACGGCAAACTGATCGCCACGGGCGGCGGCCGGCCCAAAGTTATTTTGCCGGAACAAAGCCTGAAACCTGCTGAACCTGTTCAGTCAATTGAACTGAAACAAGTTGAGGAGGCCCAACCCGCTAAAAAAACCTCTCCTGCTCCGCCACCCAACCCCTCCCTCTTTGATGCTCTTCGCGCCTGGCGGACTGAACAGGCCAAAACCCAGGGCGTGCCGCCTTACGTTGTTTTTTCCAATAAAGTTTTGGAGGCCATTGCCGCCCGCCAACCGGCCACGTTGGAGCAGATGGCCGGTATTTTGGGCGTTGGGCCGGCCAAGCTGGAGCAGTACGGAGAAGCTGTTTTAGCCCTTATTGCTGAAACTCTGGCCGAAGGGGAACCTTCGATTGTGAGCGATAGATCACAAATGGCGGGTGATAAAACACATATCACGGGTGATAAAACACATATCACGGGTGATAAAACACATATCACCTGTGGCAAATTGCAAATAACCGGACCGGCGTCTGAAGTTGAGCCGCAGGAAGCCAAAATCGCCAATCCTCTGGAGGCTATTCTGGCCGTTGTGACTGACCTGGACGGCTTGCTCACCTCCCAGGGCCTGGCTTTGCTGCTCACCGCCGCCCCCGGCGACGTGGCTCCCTTTAGCGATCATGAACTTTGTGGCGCATTCCACGGCATCTTGGCCCCGGAAGCGGTAGAGGCTTCCATCCATGAAGCTATCCAAACCGGCCGGCTCTCGTTGAGCGCTCACCGGCGGTTAAATTTGAACGTTGAAACGACAAAGTAGAAGATGGCCTAACTTATTTCTAATCTCTCATTTCTCATTTGCAGTCCCACCGGCAACGTTTCACGTTTCACGCTTTGTGGTATAATATGTTTTCCAATACTATCCCCCGAGGTGACAAAATTGATTGTCAACGACATCACGCAGCTCATTGCCGCCGCCATCAAAAAGGCGCAGAAAAAAGGCGACCTGCCCAAATTTGACCTTCCCGAAATTGTGATTGAACGGCCCAAAGACCCCACGCACGGCGACTACGCTACGCCCATCGCCCTGAGCCTGGCTCGCTACGCACGCATGGCCCCGGCGCAGATTGCCGAAAAAATCATCAAGCGGTTGGCCCCGGCGGCTTACATTGGCCGGGTCACAGTGGCTCATCCCGGTTTCATCAATATCCGTTTGGCCGAAACCTGGTTGGCCCAACAGGTGGAAACCGTTCTGGCCGAGGGCGACAGTTTTGGCCGGGTCAACCTGGGCCGGGACAAGCGCGTTCAGGTTGAGTACGTCAGTTGCAACCCCACCGGCCCCCTGGTGGTTGGCTCCGGGCGAAACGCGGTGTTGGGCGACACCCTGGCCAACGTGTTGGAGGCGGCCGGTTACGCCGTACAGCGGGAGTTTTACATTAACGATGTGGGCACCCAGGTGAACAATATGGGCCGGGCCATGTACGCCCGTTACGCTCAGACCCTGGGCGAAGATGAACCCGACCCCGAAGAGTACCGGGGAGAATACCTGGTTGAACTGGGCCAACAAGCCGCTCAGGAATTTGGCCCTAAATACCTGCGCGTTGAACGTGACGCGGCGCTGGCCTTTATGCGGCAATACGCCCTTGAAAAAATAGTCGCCGGTATTAAAGAAGACCTGGCCCTGATAGGCGTGCAGTTTGACTGCTGGTTTTCGGAGAAAAGTTTGTACGATGACGGCGCCTATGGCCTGGCTTTTAACAAACTCAGCGCCAAAAATATGATCGTGGAGCGTGACGGCGCCGTCTGGCTCAAAAGCGAGGACGAAGACAACAAAGAAAACGTGATTATCCGTTCCGACGGCCGCCCCACCTATTTTGCCTCGGATATTGCCTACGTGTGGGATAAATTGGTCAAACGCGGCTTTGAGTGGGCCGTTTATGTATGGGGCGCGGACCATCACGGCCACGTTAAGCGGCTGAAGAATGTGGCTAAATCCCTGGGGCTGGACCCCGAGAGGGTGATCATTATTCTTTACCAGTTGGTCTCTATTACCCGCGACGGCGTGCCGGTGCGGCAAAGCAAACGAACCGGCGACTTTATTACCGTGCGGGAAGTGGTAGACGAAATTGGCCCGGACGCTTTTCGTTTTATGTTGCTCACTCGCTCCGCCGATAGCCAGATGGAGCTGGACCTGACCCTGGCCACCAAACAAAGCAGCGAAAACCCGGTGTATTACGTGCAGTACGGCCACGCCCGCATTGCCAGCATTTTCCGCAAAGCCCAAGAAGAGGGCGCATCCATGCAGGGTGGCGAGGTGTCTTTATTGACCCATCCCGCGGAATTAGAACTCATCCGGCAGATGCTGCGGCTGCGGGAGGTGGTGGCCCTGGCCGCGCAAACCTTTTCGCCGCATCACCTCACCTACTATGCCCAGGAACTGGCCTCTGCTTTCCACGCCTTTTACCGGGATTGCCGGGTGGTCAGCGACAACGCCGCCTTGACCGCGGCCCGGCTCAAACTGGTCAAAGCGGCCCAAATTACCCTGGCTAACACCCTGCGCCTGATGGGCATGAACGCCCCGGAACGGATGTAGGTGTTTGCGGTGGCCCAATTTCGCGGAGTGCAAATTGGTCAAATTCTCTACGGCGGCGACAACCTGGACGGCGAAGCCTGGGACCATCGGGATTGGGTCAAACGCCGGTCTGTCAGAGAAAAACTGGCCGGCCTGGCCGTAGAGGCGTGTTTGACCATATAACCGGAGCGGTTAGGTAGGCGACAATGTTTTTTGACGAAGCCAAAATTCATGTTAAAGCCGGTGACGGCGGCAACGGGGCAGTGGCCTTTCGCCGGGAGAAATATGTGCCGCGCGGCGGACCCTCCGGCGGCCACGGCGGCAAAGGGGGCGACGTGGTTTTGGCCGTTGACCCCCAACTCAATACCCTGATCCACTTCAAGAAGCGCAGCCACTTTAAAGCCGAGCGCGGCGCCCACGGCGGCGGCAAAAATATGACCGGGGCCGACGGCCAGGATGTGTTTGTTTCCGTGCCGCCCGGCACGGTAGCGCGCGACGCCGATACCGGCCAACTCCTGGCCGATCTGACCAGGCCGGACCAGCAGGCTGTTGTGGCTCGCGGCGGCCAGGGAGGCCGGGGCAATACCGCCTTCAAAAGCTCCACTAACCAGGCCCCCAAAATCGCCGAGCGGGGCCTGCCCGGCGAGGAACGCTGGCTAAACCTGGAACTCAAGTTGATTGCCGATGTGGGCCTGGTGGGCATGCCCAACGCCGGCAAAAGCACCCTGCTGGCGGCGGTGAGCGCGGCCCGGCCCAAAATTGCCCCTTATCCCTTTACTACCTTGCAGCCCAATTTGGGCGTGGTGGTGCTAGACGACCGCGACCTGGTGATGGCCGACATCCCCGGCCTCATTGAGGGCGCGCACGCCGGAGCCGGTCTAGGCCACCAATTTTTGCGCCATGTTGAACGCAGCCGGTTGCTGGTTCATTTGCTCGATGGCGCTTTGCCCGATCCCCTGGCCAATTTTGACCAGATCAATCAAGAACTGGCTCTTTTTAGCCAAACCCTGGCCCAAAAACCGCAGCTTGTGGTGTTGAACAAAATAGACCTGCCTTCGGCCCAGGCGCAGTGGCCGGCCGTGCAGGCCCGCGCCCGCGATTTGGATTTACCGGCTTTTAAAATTTCGGCCGCAACCGGCGAGGGCGTGCGAACGTTGGTGGCGGCTCTGTTTGAGCGATTGGCTCAACTGCCCCGCGAGCCTCTTTTTGAGGAAGAGGTCCCTGTTTTTACTTTGGATCAGAGCGGCGATTATTTTGAAATTCACCAACTGGCTAACGGCTGGCAGGTCACCGGCCCCCGGATTGAACAACTTGCCCGCCAAACTTTTTGGGATATAGACGAGGCCGTGATGCGCGTCTACCAAATTCTGGAAAAAATGGGCGTCCACGAAGCCCTGCGCGAAGCCGGCGTGGAACCCGGCGACACCGTGTTTTTGCACGATGTGGAATTGGAATGGGTGTGGTAAGATAGGGTAACAGAGTAACAGAGTAACAGAGTAACAGGGTAACAAGGAAACATCAGAGTAATTTTGCTACCTGCTACTTTGTTACCTGCTACTTTGCTACTTTGTTACCTGCTACTTTGCTACTTTGTTATGAAATTGGGAATTCTAGGCGGCACGTTTGACCCTATTCACCTGGGGCACTTATTACTGGCCGAAACCGCTCGCGAGGCCTTAGAGTTGCCACGCGTTTTGTTTGCCCCGGCGGGCGAGTCGCCCCTGAAACAAGGCGTGTTTAAAACGCCGGCCTCGCATCGCCGGGCTATGGTTGAGTTGGCCATAGCCCCTAATCCCCATTTTGAGTTGAGCCTGGTTGACCTGGAGCGGCCCGGCCCCCATTACACCACCGATACCGTTCGTCTTGTCCGCAACCAATATCACCTTTCGGCCGACGAATGTTTTTTTATCATTGGCAGCGATTCATTGCTGAGTTTGCCCCAGTGGCACCAGGTCGCAGAATTGATAAAACTCTGCCGGTTGGCGGTCGGCCGGCGACCCGGCTATCAGCCTGACCTGGCCGGCCTGGAGGAACGTATCCCCGGTTTGAGCAGCCGCCTGGATTGGGTGACGATGCCGGCCCTGGGCCTGGAAGCTTCGGAAATTCGGGCCAGGGTCCGGGCGGGGCAAAGTATTTGTTACCAGGTACCCCGGAGTGTGGGTGAGTACATCAAACAATATCGGCTTTACCGGAGGGCAGGTTAATGCAACGAAATATAGTGTGGATAATTATAGGGCTTTTAACCGTTTGCCTGCTGCTGTTGGTTTTATTTTGGGTGGGTTGGAGCCTGTTTTCCTCCCCGCCCGGCCCCACCCCCACCTTGTTTTTGGACACCGCCACCGCCGCGCCGCCTGCGGGGTCGCCGGCCCCCGCTTCGCTCACGCCCGCCGCGGCTGAAACTTTAACGCCTTCGGCTACGGCTCCCGGCTTTACCCCCAGCGCCACGCCTCAACCGGCCGCGGTCACCCCAACCCCAATCCCTCCTTCTACTCCAACTCCCCCGCCTACTCCCCGGGCCGTTATCAGCAGCCCGACCGGTTTTGTCAATGTCAGAAGCGGTCCCGGTTTGGCCTACAACCCGCCGTTGGGCGCCTACCGCAACGGCACAGCCGTGAACGTATTGGGCCGGCAGTATGCGGCTGACGGGGCGTTGTGGTGGCTCATTGTTTTCCCGGCCGGGCCTTACGGCCAGGGTTGGGTTTACGCCAATTACACCCAGGCCCAAAATGTGGCCAATGTTCCCTGGATCACGGCCCCGCCCACGCCCACGCCCGTTTTTGTGACCCCTACTCCCCTCCCCCGGCCTCACGCCATCATCAACAGCCCCGACGGTTTTTTATACGTTAGAAGCGGGCCTGGCCCGGTCTATCCCTTGTTGGGAGGCTACAACAACGGCCTTGTGGTTGACGTGATCGGCAAACAAGCGGCTGCTAATGGCGCCCTGTGGTGGCTCATTCCCTTTGCCAACAGCCCCAACAGACAGGGCTGGATTTACGCCGATTATACCATTGCCAAATACGTTGAGCAGGTCCCCTGGGCCCCGGCTCCGCCTACTCCCACTCCTTCCGTAATCCCAACGCCCACCCCCACCCGCACGCCGTCTGCCCCTCCCCTGGTCAATTGGACGATTACCGGCCGGGTGGTCAACGCAACAAGCACGGCGCGGCCCGTTGCGGGCGCATCTGTTGAAGCAAGATTGGGCAATGACGGCACTTATCGCAGCGCCATCACCGACGGCAACGGTTACTTTTCCATTGCGGCCCATGCCCGTGATGAGGGCAACCTGATTTTGACGATTGTTGCGCCGGGATACACGGCCGAAACCATCACGGCCGGGCCGGCCTGGCCCCGGGTTTACGATTTCCCCATCATCGAACTGGCCCCCCAACAGGCTCCGCCGGTCAGTTGGGTTATTTTTGGCCGGGTAGTTGAAATTGGCACAACCCAACCTATTCCCCAGGCGGTGGTCAAGGCCTTTTTGGGGGATGAGGCCGTTTACCTGGAAACCCTGACCGGGGCCAACGGCGAATTCTCGCTGAACGGGCAGGCCCGCGACAGCGGTTTTTTGCAGTTGAACATTACGGCCGAGGGATACCAGCCTCTCTCTTTCACTTCCCCGCAAACCGATTCTCGTGTCTACAATTTGGCCGACCTGCCTCTCACCCCCCTGGCCGGCAGTTGCGCTTACGAGAGCGTGCTTGACCTGCCCCAAACCCCGGCCCTGGCCCGCTTGCAGAGCCTTAACTTTACCAACGTTGTCACCACCCCTGTTTCTGTGGGCGGCAATACCAATTTGCTTGGTATTGTTTTAACTCAAACCCCCGATCCGCCCCCCGTAGGCCAATCAATACAGGTGAGTTGCCAATATCCAATCGGCTTGGGGGTAGGGGTGGAGTAAATCTTCACTGGCTTGGGAGGAATATGAGAGATAGATGATAGGTTGTATGAGTCTTTTTGTAGTACGCTGTCTGAGACAGCGGTTTTGTAGGCCTGACCCCACGATAATCACTCATGAATCCGAAAAGTAGTTTAGATAATATACGTGGCAAAAAAATTTTGATTATTGATGATGATACTCTGTTACTAGAGTTGATCAAGCAGGTTTTTTGCTTACAAGGCGCGCTGGTCTACACGGCAGATAGTGGCGCCAAGGGGTTACAACAATTCTATCTGCACTGTCCCGACCTGGTTATTCTTGATATTATGATGCCCCATATAAATGGTTTTGAAATTTGTCGCCTCATCCGTGAATCCTCAGATGTACCTGTGATTATCCTGACTGCTTTGGGAGAGAAGAAAGAAATAATTCACGGTTTTGACTGCGGCGCTGACGATTATGTGACCAAGCCCTTTAACCCTGATATTTTGTTGGTTCGCGCGCAAGCCATTTTGCACCGGGCGGCGCTGCCGGCCAGTCCAGAGAAAGTGAGCACTTATAGTGATGGTTATTTAAAGATCGAACCTAGGCAAGGCCGGGTGTTTGTGCGCGGTGAACCGGTTAAATTAAGCGCCAAAGAATATCGCTTATTGACATACCTGTTTCAAAATGCCGGCCAACTGCTGACAATTGACCAAATTCTGGACCATGTTTGGGGTTGGGAATATCGAAACAATGTTGATTATGTGCATGTTTACATCCACCATCTCCGGCAAAAATTGGAAGAAAACCCGCAACAGCCGGAGTATTTGCTCACTGAATATGGCCTTGGCTACCGGTTTGAAAAAAAGCTAGTTTGACGGTTTTGGTTTTAAGAAGCTTTTAAGAAAGTTTTTAGAGGTGTTTAAGAAGAGGGTGATAGACTGGGATTTTAGTAGCATATACCTTATCAATTTGACGAGTTTCAAAATGAATTTATCAAAATTCAATATTCAGGGGTTTTGTCTGCTGACAACGTTTGTGTTGTTCCTGACCATGGTGGGCGCTTGTGGAATCGAGCCTGAAAAAAGTTTGTTTATTACTGATGCTGAACAAGTGTCAGATCAGAATCGGGAACAAAATGTAACGCCAACGCCCGAGATTTCCGGGCAGAGGGTATCCCCAACATTGGTTTTTGACACAATAGAGATTAAGCCTGAAGATCAGTTGCTATCCGATAACCCTGCGCCAGTCGAAAAGGATAACTGTCCTGGCGTGGAAAGCATGTTGTCCCAGATTATCCATGCCCCTGATCCCTTGAGTTTGGCTGAACAATTGCAACTGAAAATGAAAGGCAATAAGCTTCAAGTATTATTGATTTTGGATCGTGAAGATACAAGTTTTTTAGAGCCTTTTGCCGTGGAACTTGGTACACAGGTCGGCATGCAGGTTCAGGCTTTTGTACCTATTGATCAAATCTGTGATTTAGCCCGTACTGATGGAGTGGTGGCAATCCGTCTACCTGTTCAGGCCCTGCCACAGTGACATTGACCTTTGGTCTTGCGTATCCCGTATCAGCAAGAAGAGTAGCCATTGCTTAAGTTTTTACGTGGAGGGAAAATAATGAACAAAAATAAAATATCAAAGGTTATTAGTCGGTCAGGATTGATATGGGGATTGTTTTTTTTATTGGTTCCGGTTTTGATCCTGAGCAGTAGTTCAAACAGTAGGGCAGCTCCCCCTCTCCCGGAGGATACTGACCATACCGAACCCCCACTGCCTCTTCAACAGGATAAGGTTGTTTTTGAAACCATAAGTCTTCCCCCTGAAGCTCAGTTTATGCCAGTTGATTTGACCGCCAGCAAGCAGGTCTCAAAACATCCCAAACTTGATTCGGCCCTGGCAAACGTAGCGGTGGGAGCCAATCTTTCTACTACAGAGGCCCTCTCTCGAGCCGGGGCTGAATCATTGAGGGTATCTGACAGTCAGGTACACGTTCAAATCATTACTCACCCTTCCGGCCTGGAGAATGTGCTTCAGGCGCTTACCGAAGCCGGAGGGACAGTGACCGGTGTTAGCAATGAAACCTCCCTGATTCAAGGCTGGCTGCCGGTGAGCGCTCTGGAAACTGTTGCCGCCCAATCGGATGTTTATTACATCCGCCGGCCGGTGGAGGCTGTTCTCCTAGAAAATCTGAAAGTAGGTAGCTCAACCACCGAAGCCTTGGACGACATTAACGCCACGGCCTGGCATGCGGCCGGTTATACCGGCACCGGAGTTAAGGTCGGCATCGTAGACGGCGGTTTCATCGGTTACACAGGGTTACTCAGCACAGATTTGCCTGCTTCTGTCACCGTCAGGAATTTTGTTGATGGTGAGACTGATGCTCAAGTTGGCACCACCACTGAACATGGCACTGCCTGCGCTGAAGTCGTCCATGATATGGCTCCTGGTGCCCAACTTTACCTGGTGAAGATTGCCACCAATCTGGACCTGCAAGAAGCGGTTACCTATCTGATCGGTCAGGGGGTGGACATCATTTCCACTTCTCTGGGCTGGTATAATTTAACGCCGGGTGATGGCACCGGCGAATTTACTAACCTGGTAACCCAGGCGCGCAACAACGGTATTCTGTGGACCACCGCTGCCAGCAACGACCGCGAAGCCCATTGGGGGGGACTCTACAACGACCCGGATAGCGATGATTACCACAACTTCAACGGTACCCAAGAAGTCAATTACTTTGGCTCTGGGGACGGTTCTGCCTATTCTATCCCTTCGGGATATATCATCAGAGTTTTCCTTCGTTGGAATGATTGGACGAGTGTCAACCAAGATTACGACCTATATTTATTGCGTTGGAACGGGAGTAATTGGGCCACTATTGCTTCCAGTACGAATAACCAAAATGGCGGCGTTGGCCAAAGCCCGACAGAGTATGTTATTGGCATTACCACCGGTTCATCAGCCCCTTATGGCTTTGTCGTTGAACGTTGGAGCAGTACCTGGAACGTCAACTTTGAAATATTTGCGCCAAAGGTCGCGCGCCTGGACGAGCTTTTGTATGCCCGCAGCCTGTCCAACCTGGCTGACGCACCGAATGCCATGACTGTGGCTGCCTTGGATGTCACGTCTCCCTATCCACAGGAATCTTACAGTTCTGAAGGCCCCACCAACGGCCCGGGTGGAGCCGAGACAGGTGGTTCTATCAAGCCCGACATCTCCGGCTACGCCAACGTATCCACGGAAAGTTATGGGGCCGGTGGGTTTGATGGTACCTCGGCGGCTACTCCGCACGTTGCCGGCGCGGCTGCCCTGGTTTTGGACGCTAACCCCACTTATACCCCCGCTCAATTGCAATCCTTCCTGGAAGATCACGCCATTGACATGGGCAGTCCAGACAAGGATACGATATTTGGCTATGGGCGGCTCTACCTGGATGTTCCTTCGAGCGGACCCGAAACCAACTACCTCTACTTACCTCTCATCCTCAAGTCACCATCTATGACAGCGGCCCAGCCAGGATTTTGGAGTGATCCTGGGAAAAATGATTTTTACGTAACTACAGACAGCGCAAATGTAGCCCAATTCAAAACCTACTTTTCGGTATCAGGCTGTGGTAGTTACTCTATCTACCGCACCGTCTTGGATCCCATAACCAACAATCATTTCTCCTTTACTGGTTCATACTATGCCTCCGGCATGTTTAATTCGTCCAAGACCGCAAGTGGGACCTGTGGACTGAGCAATTTTAGCATACCCGGTTGTGGCGTTGTTAGTGGTGGCCCGTGGTCCTGGAGCGCCACCTGGCAGACTAGTACGCAGCCTACCTTTTTCCCGGCCACATTAGTGGAGCCAGAGGTTGTGGAACCGGCTACAGAATCTGGCTATCCTGTGACCATAGTTACCCCAGTCAAATAGTTCTATTTCCAAAAAATGATCAATGAGGCTATCTCCTGGCGATAGCCTCATTTTTTGTTGCCAATGGATATGGTTTTATATCCTATCTAGCCGACCAGGTATATCTCTATTCAGATAGTAATTTACCAATGGCGTTCGTAACCGTAATCAACTGCTCCAGTTGGGGTGACAACGCATCAATACTAACAATTGGTTTGGCCTATGTATTTTTTAGTTACCCCAATTTAACCCCCAATTATCATTCCACTTAACCTTGCTTAAAACTTAATGTGACATTCGTCCAATTTTATGATGACATTCATCACTGGTATAAAAATTTGCCTGGTGGTATTAATTATGATAAGGTATACCCTATAAATTGGAGACGAATTGTTATGGCTCACCATAACTTTGGCGAAGAAACAATGAGCGAGAGCATTGAGATGTACCTGCTCCGGGTGGCCCTGTTGCAAGCAGATGACCAGCCCGTGCCTATTCCCCAATTGGCTCAGGAGTTGGCCATTTCGCCGGTGTCGGCCCACGAGATGTGCCGGAAATTGACCGACAAAGGTTTGGTCCAATACGAACCCTACAAGGGTGTGACCCTCACCACGCCGGGCGAGACCCTGGCCCGGCGGGTGCTGCGCTGCCGGCGGTTATGGGCAAATTTTTTTGGGCAAAAATTGGGCATTGAGCCGCAAGCGGCCGACGAAATGGCCTGCCGCTTTGAGCACGTTACGCCCGACGAATTGGCCGACCGGTTGGCCGCATACCTGGACATCCCAGAACTCGCTTCAGAGGATTATCAGCGTCAAACATGTGGCTTGGCCCAGTTAACCGCGGGCAAACGAGGCCGGGTAGTTGACCTGACCGCCGACAACGTAACCAATGATTTTCTCAAGCAGCAGGGCATTGCCAGGGGAGAACTAATAACCGTGCTGGCCG
>JAFGDY010000180.1 GCA_016931895.1 Anaerolineae bacterium | reverse complement strand
GCCACCCAGATTGCCGAAGGAGAACTGGAGTTGGAGGCTCCGGTGGAAGGCCCCACCGAAGTTATTCGCCTGGCGGGCGCTTTTAATAGCATGACGGCGCAACTCCACGACTTGATAGGCTCTCTGGAACAGCGGGTGGCCGACCGGACCCAACGCCTGGAAGTATTGGCGACGTTGAGTGAACGTTTGAGTGCTATTCTTGATTTTGATCAACTCTTGATGGAGTTGGTCAATCAGGTAAAAGAAAGATTTGATTACTACCACGCCCACGTTTACATTCTCGATGACAATCGCCAAAATTTGGTAATGACGGCCGGGGCGGGTCGAGCTGGTGCAGAGATGAAGGCCAGGGGGCATAACATTGCGCTGAATGCGCCCACCAGTTTGGTGGCGCGGGCAGCCCGGTCGGGTGAGATTGTGTGGGTTGACAATGTGCGCGAGGCCGAAGATTGGTTGCCCAACCCGCTTTTGCCTGACACTTATTCTGAGATGGCGGTGCCGATTATTTTGGAGGATCAGATTATGGGGGTGTTGGACGTGCAAGAAGATGAGGTGGCCGGTTTGGATGAGAGTGACGCCAGTTTGCTGCGTTCATTGGCCAACCAGGTGGCAGTAGCTATTCGTAATGCTCGCCTTTTTGCCAGGGTTGAGACTGCGTTGACCGAAACCCGGACCGCTCACGAAAGATATTTGGCCCAATCGTGGCAGAAGGCCAGAATGATTACCCAGAGTGGTCAATATCATTACACCCGCCCCCAGGTAGCCGACCTGCCGGAGGAAATGCTAACCCAGGCCAGGCAGCAAGCCCTGGGTCAAGACCGGCCGGCCATTATTCCGCTCAAGCCTGAACATATTTCTGAGAATCAAGACCGCTCGCCGACCACGCTGGTGGCGCCAGTTACATTGCGTAATAAAACCATTGGCGCCTTGCAACTCCATCCAACCCGTGATGACCAACAATGGACGGAAGATGATTTGGCTATTGTAGAAGCAGTGGTAGATCAGTTAGCCCAATCCGCCGAAAGCCTGCGTCTTTTTGGGGAGACTCGCCAGCGGGTTGGACTTGAACAAACCACTCGTGAAATTACCGATAAATTACGACAAGCTCCCACTTTAGAAATATTGGCCAGAACCGCCAGCGAAGAATTGAGCAAGGTTTTGGGTGTGTCCCATAGCCTGGTCAGAATTGGCGTAGAAGCCCGGCCTTTGGCCGGTTATGAAACAACCTTGTCGGGTAATGAAATAGTTAAATAGAATACAGGAGAACAGATGATAACAAACAATTGTAAGTTTCAGAATAAAAAAAATTGGTTCACCATCGTTGTTTATTCTCTGGTGATAGTGATCCTGTTGAGTAGCTGTGGCGCAGAGAAGCCCAAGGTCTACCGGGTAGGTATTTTATCTGGTTTGAATTTTGTGGCCGTTATAACCGACGGCTTCAAGGCCAAAATGACTGAGTTAGGCTATATTGAAGGCCAGAACATTGTTTATGACGTGCAGAAAACAGATTTTGACATGGCCGAGTATAAGCACATTGCCCAAAAATTTGTGGATGATAAGGTGGACCTGATTGTTGTGTTTCCCACCGAAGCCACCATGGAGGTTAAAGCCGCCACTCAGGGCACCGATATTCCGGTGGTTTTTACCTTTGCCCTGATCGAAGGGATGGGCATAGTGGATAGCGTGCGCGAGCCTGGCGGAAATATCACCGGCGTGCGCTACCCTGGTCCAGACATTGCGCTCAGGCGTTTTGAAATCATGCGCGAGTTGGCCCCGCAGGCCAAACGAATCTGGCTGCCCTATCAACGTGGTTACCCCATTGTCGCTCCTCAGTTAGAGATACTGCGGCCGGTTGCCGCCGAGGCCGGGATAACGTTAATCGAATTTCCTGCCGACAATGCGGCCGAACTTCAGGCCGAGCTGGATGCGCGAGCAAAATCGGATGATCTTGGCCTGGATGCTATCCTGTTTTTGGTTGAACCTCTGGCCGTAACGCCTGATGCCTTTGCCGTAATGGGCAAGTTTGCAGACGAACATAAAATTCCAATTGGCGGGGCGTTAATAGAGGTAGAAGGCTATGGGGTTATTTTTGGAGTGAATGTAAACCCTGTCATTTCAGGCGAACTGGCCGCGCCCCTGGCCGATAAAGTTTTGAAAGGCACCCCGGCCGGCACCATCCCGGTGGTCTCGGATGAGAATTTTTTAGAGATTGATTACAACGTGGCCCAAAGACTGGGGGTGACGGTGCCTGATGGGCTATTGAGTCAGGCAGACAGAGTTATTCGTAGTGTTGCCCCTTAGAGATAAAGATTAAGCCAGATTAAAGATTTTACGTCCGTTTCTTGCTCAATAATGAGCCCAATTGCGTAGGTCTTAAGAGGTAAGATAATGTCTATGCTTGTAAAAAGGCCCAAAGGTTCACGGAGCCTGGCCGCCACTTTAGCCATTGCCTTTCTCACGTTGAGTGTGGCTGTTCTTTTTATTGCCAGTAGTATTGAAGTTTTCTTTAATTTCCGAACGCAGCGGCAGATGATTGCCAGCGAGCAGCAACTTATTGCTCAAGAGGCAGCTAATGCGGTAGCCAGTTTCATCCAGGAAAAATTCGGCGTTTTGGAAACAACGGTCAAACTTGAGAACCTGGCCTCTACCTCTGCAGCAGAGCGGAAAAAAGCTTTGGAGGATGTGCTGGGTCTTGATCGCGCCTTTCGCCAGTTGATCTTGTTAGACTCACAAAACCAGGATTTGGTTAAGGTTTCTCGGGTATCACAGGCGGCGGCAGAACAACTGATGGAGCGGCTGGAGCCTGATTTGTTTAGCCAGGTGGGCCAGGGCAATAGATACATTAGCTTGGTTTACATAGATGAATTGACCGGCGAGCCGATGGTGGTGATGGCTGTTCCGGCCACAGACAAATTTGGTGAATTTCAAGGAATGTTGCTGGCCGAAGTGAACTTAAAATTTATGTGGGACTTGGTGGAAAGACTGGAGATTGGTAAGGCAGGCCGGGCCTACGTGGTGGATAGAAACGGTGATTTGATTGCCTTTTACGATATTGCCCGTGTTTTAAGAGGAGAGAATGTTGCTTATTTAAAGGAAGTGGCTGAATATATCAGCAACCCTATGCTGGTTGATGAAACCGGGGCAAGTATTGCCCGGGGCATCGAGGGAACCATTATTGTAGGGACCTATGTTCCGCTGGGCACGCCTGATTGGGCTGTTGTAACCGAGCTGCCGATAAGTGAGGCTTACGAGGAGGTTATTCTGGGCATAGGTATCTCGGTGCTGGTTATGCTGCTTGTGGCCATATTGACCGGACTGATTGGGGTTTATATGGCCCGGCGCTTGGCGGTACCTCTACGTAACTTGACTGCAACGGCCACCCAGATTGCCGAAGGAGAACTGGAGTTGGAGGCTCCGGTGGAAGGCCCCACCGAAGTTATTCGCCTGGCGGGCGCTTTTAAT